>NC_014754.1 GCF_000183725.1 Sulfuricurvum kujiense DSM 16994
TAATTGTCGTCAATTTTTAATCATACAGAAAAGATTTCACTTTATGTAATTTGATTAACATAAGATATATTATATTAACCAAATTATGATGAAATTGCTGATAAAAAGAAAGTTTTACCAAAACACAAAAACAGTATTTAAAACGCTCAAAACACTTTTCCTATGCCGTCCCCATGAGAAAAACTATTTTGAGCCAAATAAGACCATTTATGCAACGATTACGGCTATATAAAGATCAACTTTTCACACTCAACATAAGCTTCGTTCACCTTGAGTCTATCGAAGAGTAAAAACATTATAGTCTAACTCTCAAAATGGCCCAATTTTTTGGAAGTAGGTCACCAAGAAGTTACCAATTGGTCAATCACGTATATACCTCCTTGGCTCGACTTGCTTGCGCGCGCGTGATGTAATGATAATAACCATAGTCTAATAATCTAATATTAAATACCCTCTGTATGACATAAATATAATATACTAATGTCATATATATATTATATATAAGGGATTCGAAGAAAAACAGCAATAAATAAGAGCATCAGGCGGTCACAAAATCCGGCTCACGGCCATTAGCTCTAACCTACTCTGAATATTGAGCAATTCCAAAAATCACCTGTTCAAAACATTCACGATTCGAGATCGATTCAAGTAAATTATAGGTGCTATCCGAAACAATTTTCTTAACCTCAGAAGCCGAAAACGGAACCGCAGAAAAACGTCTCACATTATCACCATTTGCGATCGCAAGTATGTTATAAAACCGATCTTTAATCTCAACAACCTTAGTTGTTCTAACTCTTGAAATATCCAAAGTCTGTTGTCTAATCCGAACAATCCCATAATAATCATCGAGCAAAGAAGTAACCAAAAAAAGGCCATTTTTAATCACGGTTTTGCTTGGATTGTTCGTCAAAAAAAAGTCATCTTTTATCCCAACATTATCGTGATAATCATCAAGACAATTGACCAAAAAATTGTAATCAAAATTGAACACTTTACCCTTTCCAGAGTAAACAACCGGAGGAATAAAATCCTCTCTTTTATTTTCCAAAACGATTTTATTCAGACGTTTAACCATATACTCAATCCATTGGCCAACCTCTTGTCTTGATGAAAATGCTGAACCGATGTCAAGTGGCCCATAATATGTGAAGATTCTTGTCATATTTTTTCCCTAGTATTTTAATTTAGAACTTTTGTTCATACACGTAATATGTAGACTTATATTGATATTTGCTTTTTGTAACACAGAAAGAATAAATTGATCAAAGAAGTGAGGAGAAGATAAAAAAAAGGCGAAAAATATTTACCCAGCGACCTATGGTCGCCAGAATTAAGATAGTGGATTAGTGTGCTTCTTGATACATATCGTTTGTTTTAAAATATTCGACAACCAATTTTGCATCATACGATTGAATATTTTTAGGACGATCATTATCGTCGTACATTTTAATTCGCAAGATACCGCCGGCGGGGTATTGCAAACTCCCTTTTGCGATTTTGCACGGATTTTTTAAATACGCCAAAGATTCTACAAAAGAATTTGTAGCACATTTGTTCACATATTCTTCTGCTGTTCCAACACCTCCGGGGCCATCGTTGGCAATTTCAACCGGATCAAGAATAGAAAAATATTTCATCCCCGACTCAAGCGTTTTTTCTGCGGCAATCTGTAACGGGTAGTTGATCGCGTTGTTGAGCAATTTAGCATGATTGATAAGACCAAACTCTTTACCTTCACCTGCACCGATGATTGTTCCGACATGATTTTTTGGGTCAACGACCGCATGTGTTTTAAGATACTTCGGACCGCATCCGCTCATAAGCAGTGATGCTGCGATCAAAGTTAATGTACTCAGTAAACGTGTTTTATTCATAGGGCGTCCTTTTAAAATAAGCCGGCAATCGATTTGCCTAATGCTGTTTGTAATACAGGTTGAGCTTCTTCAAACTGTAAATTGACTTTATTTGCTGAACTTACAATGCGCGTTCGGTACGTTTTCCAATTGGTCTTTGTCCCTTGTACGACTTGAGACACGTTTGTCGATGTCCCCTGTTTGATATCAGAGTTTTGAGTCTGAACAACAGTCTCCCCATCCTGCGCGCGCTCGCGAATCTGCAAATCCGTTACCATGCAGTAGTAAACATCTTCCACCATAGCATCAGCTATAAACCCGGCCGCAGCACCGGCTAATCCTACGGCCGCAGCATTTTTACCGCTTCCGCCTCCCATAACATATCCCGCTGCTGCACCGGCAGCAGCACCTTGTATAGCACCATTCCCGAATCCGGCATTGAAAGCGCTTCGAATTTCATTAAGATTTGATTTCCCGATCTGAAGGACGTTTGCCTGAAGCATATAGCCTGCTTTGTTTGGATCGGTAACGATCGTATAACCGCGTGATTTTAATGCTGTCTCTACGCCGGAGCGCACCTCTATGTCTTTGTCGGATGTATTTTTTACATCAATAAAAATGGTTTTGTTTTCAGACGATGACGGCTCTAGAAAAACCGTTTCGGTCATTTTTGTTTGAACGTCAAGATTGCGCTTAGTAATAGCCGTATGCGCTGCTTGACAACCTGTAAATTGGATAGACGCCAAGCTTAGAGCGCTGACCATAAAGATCGTCTTTGCAATGGAATTTAATTGCATATACAAACTCCATCCTTTCTAAAATATTAGGAGTTTCCTCCAATCGGCTCATCGAAATGAGCCGTTGCAGAAAATTTTCAAGCTCACTGTACTGATCTCTACTTTCATTTTTCCGAATTATATTCAGCTATAAAACTTGGAAATTCCGAAGGCAGATACGATCTAAAATCCAGCACTTTCTTTTTAAAATCTCCACCGGAATAATAAAGATTAACGACACTGTCACAATCAGATTTACCGACATGTACCGTCCTGCTTATTCCGGAAAGATAACTGCTGATAAGTTTAAAGTTATTTCGCAATTACCTTAAATGTCATTACGCCATCATCGGATTTAACGATTGAGAAATAATTATAGAACATGCCTATATAGTACACGTGAGTTGATACAAGCTTGTATTTTGGGGTCCAAACGTCACTAGATGCATATTCATTTCCGAAACTAAAAAATAGTATATTGTGATAGGTGTCCATAGAAGGAAAATTTAATGTGTCCGAAAAATCACTAAGTTCTAATTTTCCTGGATTAGTTAAAACTGCAACTAGCCCTACGACAGCAAAAATAACTTTCATCCGTTTTGATATTTCAATTTTCATATCATTTATCCTTTAAATTTAAAAATTGATAGCGAAGATTGTAGCTTCGCGTCACTTTATACTCACTTAATAGTGATTGTTTGTGAGCGATTGATTTCATTAGAATCAACCATCTAATAGTGAGTGGCGGTTGATATGTCCAAAGAGGAACATCCTGATGTCAAAGCGTACTACGACGCACTGACCGAACATATCAAACAACTCCGTAAAGATCGAGGAATCAGTCAGTTAAAACTCGCCAATATCCTCGGTCATAACTCCACGTCGTTTATCGCTCGTATTGAGCTTCGTCAGAACAAAGCCAACTATAATCTTGCCCATTTGGTCGTATTGGCCAAAGAGTGGGGGATCGATGTAAAAGAACTTCTTCCCTCTTCATAGTCACTTCAATCATTACTTCTTTTTCATCACTCGGCACTAAAACCTCTCCAACCACCGTTTCACCCTTGGATCATTCGGATACAACGTAATGTATATCAGCAGACTTCCCAGTATCAATCCGCCCAGTGCTTCTATCTGTTCTTTCAACGTATGTGCGTTAAAAAGCAATACGAGTGCTGGAAGAAAGAACCCTACTGTAATAACGAGCCATTTCAAATGTCTGTTTACCCGTTAGTCATTATTGATGACGTAAACCGGTTTGGTCTCAGAAGCCCATGCCAGTACAACAAACACAATAATCACCGCTCCTATGGCAATCGGGATATAAAAAATGAGCTGCATTAAAGAACCCGCTATCGCATAGAGTCTGGGTGCTTTTATAAAGTTATTGATCATTACCCATAGTAAAATAAAGATACCAATTCCCATGACAATGGCCCCATTAAGTCCATCGTTACCGTTTTGAATCCAGTTGTAGCCGAAGAAAATCAGAGCGTATGAAAATACCATCGCGAGCGAATGATTCATTGTGAAAAACTCATAGCGTACATGAGTGCGGGTATAGCTATTGAACCACAGGATAAATCGGTACAGTGTAGCTGCCGCGATCAGAAGCGTGATTAAAGTAAGCATTAACATTTTTTTCTCCTATCAGCTCTATAGAGCTTATTGTTGTGTCGGTTTGGGGCAATAGCCCCGTCTGCATTTGGATGCGATCAGTACTTCTACTGAGTGCTGCGCATCGGCTTGGTTGGAATAAATTTCCCGGATCTCTCCGGTGGGTTTAACTTTTTTGGTTGAGCCGTAGGTCCGGATAACCATACTCTCTCCAAACAGGTTGGGGAGAAGCTGTATCGTGTAGTATCGTTCCCGTTCATTGAGAGTTCTATAGAGAATTGTTACTCTTCCAAACATTTATTCTTTTCCTCTTCATCTTCATCAATCTGTTTGCGTGTCTCATTTATCTTGATATGGAGCTTCACCATCATGTATATCAGGGCAAAGAAATAAAATGGCAGTATTGTGAGAACATAGTATTTGATCTCATAGTGCATCAGTGCAACTCTAATCTCTGTAGCCATCAGCAGTACTGACCATAGGATCAATATTTTGAACGCTTTCATGGTGTATAAAAGCTTCAGTGCGAACCCTATGAGCGTGATTGCTGTCACGATTAAGGCGATGTCATGCATTTGCATTGTTATTTCCCCCTTGTGTCTGTGTATCACTCTCTTTAATCCCACGCATACATGCGTTAAATTGATCAAAGAGAATCCATAACGTGTAATAGGACGCGATCAGCATAAAAATGATCCCTCCCAACAAAAGCCATTTGAGCTCAGTAAGCCAAACGCCTACTCCAACAATCATCGAATAAACGCTGATCCATATCATTATCCAGCGGTTCCATCCGATGATTCGGAGTGTTAATAATCCCAAGATGTAAAAGAATGCACTGAGTTGTAATAATTCATTTAGGTTCGGGTTCATTGTTTTTTTCCTCTTCCTCTTTAAGTGCTTTTTGCATAGCGGCACGCAGTCCGAATCCGAGCATCAGTTCAAACATCAAGGCAAATGCATAGGAGACGAATAATGGCGTTGATGTATTCCATCACAGCCATTTCTCCTTATCACTTTGTATATCATCACCAAAAAATAGCGATGATACACGTATAAGAAAATTCCTGTGAGATTACAGAAATTCAGACATTAAAAGGTCCTCCTCTGATTGGGCCTTTTTTTAAATTACACGTAACAAATGTAAAAATCTGATCAGGATTTTTAGAAAAAAGAATGGAAAAGGAAAAGCGACTTCACCTTTTCATTCAGGAAAAAATTGAGAACGTTCTCGGTCGCGACTGGGGAAATTTTACCTGAGGTTGAAATCCTATGCAATAGGAAAATTGAAAAAAAAGTCGAAAATTGAAAAAAAGATTGACTTCTAATATTAAAGTGTATTCATAGTTTTACAACAATGTGTCAGCCTTGTCATGCCTTTGCCAATCAAATGCTATACGAATGGGACAAGGGACTCGAATTATTTAGGTTTGATCCAATTAACAGATCCAAAATTAGTGCATGATGGAGAGAGACTACCCCTTCTTAAGCTTCTCAAGACATACTATAAGTTTATTCTTATATTAATAGCTGTAAACTTAAATTAATTTTGCAAAGTGTCTTAAAAACCTTAAACGGATGGAGTTATATTGAGAGCTGATATTACTGAGGTTTTACAAATCATTTTAACACTCAAAGAAGCTGAATCCTTAAAGGATATAGAACGTAAAAGTGGTATTTTTGGGATTAAGGATAAAAAGCTTTTACGTGTTCTCAATGAACTTATAACTGCTAACCGTGTTCGAACTGTCGGGCAATCCGCTTCAACCGTTTATTGGCAAAAAGATGTGCGTGAAGCGTATGCCAAAGATTATCGGATGATCTTTGTCCATAAAGGCGATCAAATCGCTGGTTACCTTTTTCAAAACGCTCAGGAGTTTGTCTTCTGCTATGCTGATCGATACTTGACCCAGAATAAAGTAGAAATCCCCGGGTTACCTTTAGACATCATCCCCTACCCTTCTTCAGAACTTCATGCGGCGTTTGATGAGAATCTCCCAGAAGGTATAAATCGAGATATGCTGGAACAATCGTTACACTCATCGGATGAGCTTGATATGTTGGTTAGATTAACACATAATATCGGCGATATTTATTTTACCATCACCGGTGAATCGCACGTTGAATCGCAAAAGAGCCGCCCCTCGTTTTTAAGCAATCTTGAGACGATATTAGGCCCTGCTCTCCCCTTCCCTGCTGTGCTTGAAAACTATACTCTCGATATCAATGAAGAAGAGCTGTTTCCCGAAGGTGAAGACCTCTCTCATTTTACCTATGACGAGCTTCCCGGGATCAGCGGTTTTCAATACAAACGACTTGTCGATCTAGATAGCGAACACCATCGAATACATCAAGATAAATCTGAAGGTATACGTGATTTTATTCTCAAACCCTACAGTCGATACAAAGCTGATCCTTCATCGCAATATTACCTTCCTCATTTAGCATTGAACGAACATCTCTTTATGAGTTTTGCAAAAAATGAATTAGGATTTCGTGTCCCTCAATCGTATCTCATCAAACGAACCAATGATAAAGAATTTCATTATCTCATCAAGCGATTTGACCGGTTAGGAACGTACCGTTTTGCGAAAGCAAACTTCTCAACCTATTTAGGTTTACGTGCTGAAAATAAATACAGTACCACCAGCGAAAAAATGTTTACCCGCATCAAAAAAGAACTCATCAGTGAAACAGAACGTCTTGAACTTTTGAAACATTATTTTTACTCCATGATCATCTCTCATGAAGATATGCACACAAAAAATTTATCACTTATTATCAGCGAATCAATCAAACTTTTTGCACCACTTTATGACATTGCAACGACACGTATTTATTCCAATACAAAGCACTACGATTCTCACTTAACCATTGATGGACAACGCAGCAATATTACACCGCGACATTTTGAAAAGTTAGTCGATATTTTAGAAGTGAATAAAAAAAGTTTTCGCACGGAAGCGCAAAAAATTTGCGAAACATTTCGTGATCGATTGCCCGAGTATATCAATGCCGTTGAGTCTCTCGGATCGCTCCCTTTTTTCACCATGAAACAAAAATCAAAACCGGGACAAGCTCCAACATGGGTGCCAAATAAAGAGTATGAATTTAGTGATGTCCTAAGAAAATATCATAAAGAAAGAATCGACGAGCTGAGCAAAATGGGATGGCTATAATGAACTCTTTCTTCTGATCATTTTATACCCATCGTACCTACAAGAAAATGCAATATCTGATATGGATGCCGTAGCATTTATTATTCCGAAAGAAAAGGGTTTTAGTCGAGCAAAAATACGAATGATATACTCCGTCCATAAAAGAAAATATTGTGATTTTTTGAACAAATTCTTTCTACAGGTCAAGAGGTAAATTCTCAACGTACCCTTTTTTCCTTTTTAGACGCACTAATTTATCGATTGCACTTTGTGCTATTTCCCTGTGTCAAAAGCAACAAAGTTTGAGAATAGGATTTTTTAAATGGCAACGTCAAGAGTTAAAAAGTAGATTTTCTCTAATAATGATTCGAAACCGACTGAGCGGTTGTTTTTAATACTCGGAAAATGCCCAGTAACGGAACGATAGCTCTTTAGAATCTTGCGCTGAGGGAATGATAGTGTTTCAGATGACATGGCCGCCTCACTTTGAAAAATTATACAATATTTGTATAAAATCAAAATAATTCTGCGTATTATTAAACTATAGTAAATATTGCTAAGACTTTATTTTTCAAAAAAATCGTGTTTCATCTACTACTTGAACGAGCGAAGCATTTAATTTTTTGAGAATTTTCCTAAAATTTGGTATCCGATTTTGGAATGGCAGGTGATAAAGTCTTTGGGGAGTTTTTGTCGTATTCGAAACATCAGTGAGCGTAAGGCACCTTCGCCGACAAACTCTCCATCCCAGACGAAATCCTCAATTTGCTCCACAGGAACAACTCTTCCGATATTTTTAATCAAAAGTTTGAGGAGCTTATTCTCTTTGTCATTGAGTTCAAATGTCTCTCCGTTGAACATCAGAAGGAAATTTTCATTATCGTAGATATAGCCGTGAGAAAGTTTTATAAAACGTTGTTTTTTCTGTTCATCAATATCGATTTTACTTTGCAAAGACATATTTTCAGATTTTATCTCAATGATTTTAGAGGTCAATTTTTGATTTTCTTCAAATGTTTTTAACGCGATCTCTATCGCTGTTTTTAACTCGATCTCTTTGAAGGGTTTTAGAATGTACCCATAGGGCTTAATATTGATAGCGCGGTCGATCGTTTTGTTTTTATCGTTAGCTGTTAGAAAGATGATGGGAACGGAGCGTAATTTTGATATTTGTTCAGCGACGTCAATGCCGTCTTCGCGGTTTTGAAGTGTGATGTCCATTAGCACCAAATCGGGTAATTTGGTCGATGCGAGATGAAGTGCCTTTTCCCCGTTTGGGGCGATGCCGCTGATTTCATAACCGAAGTTGGTGAGGATTTCTTTTATATTCAAAGCGATGATACTTTCATCTTCGACGATTAATATCTTTGTTTTCATTGATTCTCTTTCTCTTTGGGTACAAAGGTAACGGTGCACTTAAACCCGTTTGTAGAGTCGGTTATTATCTCTCCATTGAGCTGAAATTCGGTAATGGTATTGATCAATTCGCATCCCAGTGACGTAGATGTTTTGATCGCATCAGGATTAATGCCGATACCGTTATCGTTGACACCGAATTCGATTGCTCCGTTCGGTCCATTTCGTATAAATATATCGATTTGTCCGTCATCCTTATCCACAAAAGCATGTTTGATAGAGTTCAAGAAAAGTTCATGGACGATCAAGGCGATAAGGATCGCATAATCCATGCTCAAATAGATATCTTCGGCGTTGAGACGAACCGATATATTTTTATTATGGGCATACAGATCAATCATGGCTGAGGAGAGGCGTTCGAGATGGGATTTCATATTGATGGTAGCTAAATCGCTATTTTGATAGAGCATTTCATGAACCAGGGCAATGGCGTAGATACGGCTTTGACTTTTAGATAGAGCATCTTTTATTTGATCGTTGGTTTCTCGGCGATTTTGCATCTGTAGCAACGAGGAGATCACCTCTAAATTGTTTTTGACGCGGTGATGAATCTCTTTGATGAGTACCTCTTTATCTTGCAACGAGCTTTTTAATGCTTCATTTTGTTCGGTGATGAGTTTCCGTCTCCCTTTTTGTTCGGTTATATCCCGTCCGAAAGAACAAATAAACTCTTTTGAGGCATCGCAGAAATAGCTTGCCGTTACCGAAACGGGGAACGTACTTCCGTCTTTTCGTATTTGTTGACTTTCAAAACAAATGTACTGTTTTTCTCGTATTTGAAGTAAAAAATCTTGGGTATTTTTAGTGTAGTCGGGATCGATGTCGCTGAGTTTCATCGTGAGCAATTCATCTTTGGTGTAGCCGAGCATCTTACATGCGGCATCGTTGACGTAAAAAAAACGGGTATCGAACGTAAACCAATAGATCGCATCGGCACTCTTGTCGAGAGCAAAATGAAAGCGTTGAAGATTCTCTTTTTCTTCTGCGAGTTTTTTGAGAGCATCTTCGGCAATTCGTGCGTTACGTCTGAGAAGGGTATATAAAAAAATCGCACTCAGGATAAAAAATACCGTTCCGATGAAAAAGGGGAGGCCGAATTCGTTCGTATTCGGGTTGATTAATCGGATCGAAACCCTATCTACGATAGCAACTCCGATAACACCGACAATTGCGAACCCAAATGCTTGAAGCTTTGCTCTATTTTCATTTGAAATTTCTATCCATCGTAACAACAGTGTTCCTTTAAAATCGGATCGATTCTGAGACTGAAATTCCAGCATTCTATCTTACGAATAGTCGAAATTTTCTAAAGCGTAGAAAAGTTATGCGAATTTTATGCGAGTTTTTTATTTTATATTTCTTCGGTTCAAACTAATCAAGGAGTTTAAATGAAAAAGCTGGCTGTTGGTCTAATTTTTGTCACCACGTCCATGTTCGCTGTGGAGTTGGGTCAAAATTTTGCATTTAAAAATGGAGAGCATGCCTTTCAAAAAGTGTGTTTTCACTGTCATTCACTCAAAACGGCCCCACATAGTATTTATACCAAAATGGATGATGCTGAAGGGGTAAAACTACGGGCTGAAGGAATTTTTCAAACTGTTCGACATGGTAGCAATGCTATGCCTGCTTTTAGAAAATCGGAAATTGATGATGCGGTATTGAGAGACTTGGCAACGAAATTGGCCAACGGTACCATCACAGATCCGTCACTGAAATAAGGATCACTCATGGTTCGTAGAGATTTTTTAAAAAACAGTGCACTCGTAGCAGCGACAGCAGCACTCTATTCTCCGCTCTCAGCTGCAAGTTCGGATGATAGTACCGAGAAAAAGATCATTGCGATCGTTTCTGAATCCGCTCATGAGACAGGGTATATAAGTGCATTGGAAAAAGGGGATAAAGCGGATGAAGTGATTATCCTCGGTTCAGATCGTTTGAGCACAATGCACACGTTGGCATCGGCTATCGAAAACAACAAAGGATCATTGTTCTGCGGTTTGTTGGCCCCAAGCGATCATGCATTGTTAAACCAAGTTGCCATGTCAAAGGGTATTGCATTTGTCTCTGAAACGGCGCACACACCGTCCAATACGGGCATTAGTCATACCGAGAATACGTTTGCGATGTTGTCCGTTAAAAAAGCATTTGATCAGTTTGCTTCTCTCAATACTGATAAATACGGTGCCGCACTTTCATCGTACCACACTATCGGCGCACATAACACGGTTGCAACGGCAAAACAAACTGACTTTGTATCCGAACATACGGCGAAAAATGCGTTTGTGTCTTTCGTATTAAAAGCATAAAAGGAGTATTAAATGGCTAAAAAATTAACTGCATTGCCTAAAAATGTTTCTGTTGAAACAATGAATAAAGCGATTAAAGAGTTTGTAAAAATTTTGGGCGAAGAGAACGTTCTCATCGGCGATGAGGAGATGGTTCCTTATAAAAAAATCATGATGGCGGTTCCGATCGAAGAGCACATGCCTTCCTTGGCTCTTCAAGCATCTACAAAAGAACAAGTTATCGCAATTGTTAAAGTGTGTAACAAATACGTCATCCCTATCTGGACATTCTCAACCGGTAAAAACATGGGTTACGGTACAGCAGCACCGGCTCAACGCGGTACGGTAATTCTTGATCTTCATAAAATGAATAAAATCATCGAAGTGAATCCTGACCTTTGTTATGCGGTACTTGAACCGGGGGTTACCTATCAGCAACTCTTTGATTACATCCATGAAAAAGGGTACAAACTCTGGCTCTCTTGCCCAGCACCGAGCGCGATCGCAAGTCCGGTCGGTAATACGATGGACCGTGGTGTAGGATATACCCCATACGGTGAGCATTTCATGATGCAATGCGGTATGGAGATCGTTCTTGCAGACGGGTCATGCTTTAAAACCGGTATGGGGGGAATCAAAAACTCTACCAGTTCAACTGTATTCAAATGGGGATACGGACCGTCATTGGATGGTATCTTTACTCAAAGTAACTACGGTATCTGTGTACAAATGGGTATGTGGCTTATGCCGGAGCCTCCGGCGTTCAAACCTTTCTGTATCACATTGGACACCGTTGAAGATGTTGAAAAAATCGTTGAGGTTCTTCGACCGCTTCGTATCGCAAACATTATTCCGAATGCCTTCACGATCGCCAGTACCCTTTACGAAGCGGCGGGTGTCGTCAACCGTGCCGATTATGTCGATGGAAACCGCTCAATTACTGAGGCTGAAATCGAAAAAATCAAAAAAGATACCGGGATGGGATCATGGAACGTTTATGCGGGTCTCTATGGAACACCAGAGGGGAACGAAATGAACTGGAATATCATCCAGTCGGTTGTCAATGCCAATTTTAAAGGGCATAAATTCTTGACTTCCAAAGAGATGGGTGACGATCCGGTATTTAAATACCGCGCCGATTTGATGAGAGGGTATATGACCCTTCAAGAATTCGGTCTCTACAACTGGAGAGGCGGCGGAGGAAGTATGTGGTTCGCACCGGTTTCTCCGGCTGAGGGGAAACATACTCTAAACCAGTCGGCATTGGCTAAAAAGATTATGAATAAATACGGGTTTGACTATGTTGCCGAGTTTATCGTCGGATGGCGCGATATGCACCATATTATCGACTTGCTTTATAACCGAAACGATCCGGAAGAGATGAAACGTGCACACGATTGTTATGCCGAATTAGTACATGAATTTGCAGCGCAAGGTTACGGTGTCTACCGTACGAGCAGCGGATTTATGGATCTTGTTGCTGAAACGTATGGCCCGGAAATTCGCGGCGTATTCCAAAAAATCAAGCGTGCACTGGATCCAAAAGGTATTTTGGCTCCCGGTAAGTCTGGGATTTATTAATGACTGCCCGATTGAATATGGTTGGAGCTTCGCTCCTCATGAGTTCTTCTTTATTTGCTGCTGATACACTATCAGCAGCAATAAGTGAAGGTAAATTTTCGGGTGGTATGCGAGCGTTGTATTCGTCTTCCGATTTTGCTTCTAACGGTGCATTTGAGGATCGTTATGCCGTTGCTGCAGGTTTTAGACTTTCGTATGAGACAGCTCCGTTGTACGGCATTCAAGCAAAAGCATCATTGTACTCTGTAAGCAGTATGGGATTGAATTCCGATAATCCGAACAAAGTAGATTCGGTTTATTTCGAAAATGCGCAACACGGCGGATCTAACACGCAGAGTGTGTACGGGACATCCGCCGATAGTTATGCGGTTTTAGGTGAAGCGTATCTGAAAGCGGCATTCGGCAAAACATTTGTGCAGGTCGGCCGTATGGAGATTGATGCCCCGTTTGCATCATCACACGATATTTATGTCGTACCGAACACCTTTGAAGCGGCTCAGATTGTGAATGTAAATATTCCCAATACCACATTGGTTCTAGCGCATGCTACGAAAATGAGCGGGCCGGATATGGTTCAAAGCAACAGCTTCGCAGGATCATCATCCGGGATTAAAGCCTCTGATTTTGTCAGTATATCCAAAGGGACAGCATTTAATAAATTATCCGATGGAGATGGCAGATTAGACACTGAGGATGATAATGCGGGTGCAACGGTTGTCGGAGGAATCTATACCGGAGTTCCGGGATTCGTGTTACAAGGATGGTTTACACGGGTATGGGATATCATGGATATGCCGCATCTACAGATCGATTACAGTACCAAAATCGGGGATGTAGGGCTATTTGCGGGTGCATGGTGGGCGTCACAAAAAGCCATCGGAGGGACCAAAGATACGCTGGATCATCCGGTTACTCAGGTTCTTATCGATCACAACCTCAAGAATATCACGGCTTACCACTCAGAGGGTAAATTAGGCGCTTCGTATAAAGGGGCTACGGTTACTTTGGCGTACGCCAATACCAAAGGGATTGATGATAATGCCGCTCGCGGTGGATTTGTTGCCCCGGTCGGCGGAAATCCGTCATGGGTTCGTGCCCGTTATCAGTCACCCCATTTTGGTTACACGGATACATCGTCGTTTACCGGGGGGACAAATTCCTATCTCGTCGGTGTGGAATATGATTTTGCCTCTGTCGGTGTAAACGACTTAAAAGGTGAAGTGAAATATCTCAATTTTAGCCGTGATAATAAATATTCGGCTGATCGAGGATTGTTAGGATATAAACCTAATGCATTCGAAGATACGACGGCTTACGAAGCATCCTTGGATTACAAAACACTTTTTGGAATAAAAGGTCTTGATGGCGGAGTAACTTTCTTATCCGTAGATAATGATGATGCTTCCGGGCAAAAATCTACCGATCACAATGATCTGCGGGTTGCAGTTAACTTGGCATTTTAATTTTTGTTTCTCTTATGAGTAAAGATGAGATTTCTCATCTTTGCTTGACCTCCCCCCTTCAATAAAATTTCCCATTTTAAGGTAACATAGTCATGAATAGTTCTAGCATGTTAAAAGTGCTCATTATCGGTGAAGATGAAAAGCTTAACGCTTCACTAAAAAATTACGGGTATGGCGTATTTTCGATTCCAAACAATGTTCTGGAATTACAAAATGCACTTGCTGTGTTTCATCCGGATGTAGTTCTTATTACAATCGAGGCCAAGCGATCGGATGAGAGTTTGAGATTGGGAGAATTCTTACATCAACTCGGATCGATCCCTTTTATGTATCTTAGTTCGCATGTGAAAGATTCTTTGCTTTTTAAAGCACTAAAAACACATCCGCACGGTTATCATGTCAAACCATATGATATTGAAAGTCTCTATACGTCGATCGAGTGTGCCTTTTATTGTTTTAAAAAAGGGCAAAAATATCAGACGACCATCCATCAGCTTCGCAGCGAATATGAGTATATGAAAAAACGGGCATTCAATTTAAAATCGAATACATCAAAAATAAAAATTTGTGATTGTTACCAGTATAAACTTGAAAATTATTCTCTTTTATATCACAATCTTGAAATCAAAATGACGAAAAAAGAGCGTTCCCTTATAATGCTTCTTGTCGCCGAGTTAGGCACTATTGTCGATTTTGAGCGGATTCTCAGTTTTGTATGGGGCGATGCTACAATGACGTATAATGATGTCCGGACACTGGTATGGAGATTTAATAAAAAAATACCGCAACCGATCATCCAAAATGCATCGGGAATCGGTTACTATATTGAATCAGCAAGGGCTTAATGCCCTTAGCTGTTTTGCAAAATAAAATTTTTGTAATCAGTGGCACCTTGTGCAAGTGCTTCGGGAGTGATCCCAAGTGCACCTCCAACGGCAAAAATACCTTTAAATTCCATCCCTGTGTAAAGGATACTTGCTTTGAGCGGTAGAAAGTATTCTTCGAGAGTAAAACGGTTATATCCTTCCGCACTGTATTCAGCGACCGGCGATCCTGCGCTGACAACGATGTGAGCCTCTTTGCCAACCAATTTCGTCCCCTCGTGCCCATACGCAAATCCGTATGCAAAGACTTTATCCAGCCACTCTTTTAAAATGGCAGGAGAACTGAACCAATAGAGAGGAAATTGAAAAATGATTCGTTCATGAGCCAAAAGCAGCTCCTGCTCTTGGGCTACATCTATATTTTCAACGGTTGTATAGGTTGTATACAGATCGTGTACCGTGATCTCATTTTCATCTTTGATTGTTTCGATCAGGGCTTTATTGACGACCGATTCTTGCATATTTGGGTGTGCGAGCACTATCAGTGTTTTTTTCATGAGTTTTTCCTTTGGTGTAAAATTAATTCAATTTGGATGTGCTGATCATCATTAAATGCGATCAGATTTTGGAGCTAATTGTCCAATGACATCCCAATGTTCAACTATTTTGCCGTTATTAACTCTAAAAATATCACTAAAAGATACTTCAGACCCGGCAAAAGTCCCCTCAGCGGCAATAAATACAAAATTTCCTTCTCCCAAAATCAGGTAAGGTTTATTATATTTCATCGTCCATCCATTCTTTGCCATTGCATTCAACGCCTCTTGAAGTCCGCTTAAATTGTCTGCAACATGCGGATTATGCTGGGTATAGTGATTGGCATCAATATATTTTGTGATTTTTTCTTTTTCCCCTTTCATAAGAATTGTTTCTACGAACTCTTGGACCAAAGCTTTATTTGTTTGTGTTTTATCTCGATCGGTAATTTCGGTAGTGCCGTCGATCATACTGTGTCCGCTTGGGTTCAACGGTTGCTTTGTTTCAAAATTATCCCAATGCTCAACAATCTCTCCATTGTCAAATCTGAAAACATTAAAACCTATTTTGTCGCCATAATCGGATTGCAATACAACATAATTTCCGTCTACAATGGTGCGTACGAGCGAGATTTTTTTAGATTGCTTGATCGATTGTAGTAACCCTTCTCTGCCAGGCTGTAAGGAAAGGTCGTGTTGAATGAAGTTATCTTTGCTTACCCAAGTAAGAATAGCTTTCGGATCGCTGTTTTCGAAACTTTTCAGGACTTCAATAGCTTTTTGGTCATTGCGAGCAAGTGCATCATTGCTTGCAAAAAGTGTTGCTGTAAAACTCGCAAATAAGAGTGCTGAAACTATTTTACTTTTTTTCATAAGTTTTTCCTTTTGTGTGTAAAATTTAATGCAATTCGGATGCTTCCATCACGACGAGAAATCCCTCTTTATCATGCTCTTTGACAATTTCCCGTACAACGCGTATCTGGGTATTATCGATAATCAGGATAAGGAGCTGTTCGGCTTCGCTAACCCCTTCGAAAACGACTTCATTTTTTCCTAAAGCGGCAATAATATGCTGACGTAAAAGCTTTGCCTTTTTGGAAAAGATATGAACCGCTTTTTTGGAAGGTCTTCCCGAAATGATGGTATTTAATGCCTTTCCCGTCGCATAGACGACGATCAAACTCAAGAGGGCACTTTCTACTTTAGCAAAAGCGATCCCGGCCGCAATAACAATCATAAAATCCAAGGTGATAATGACGTTATTTTGTTTCCAATCCATTCTATCGGCTATGTATCTCGCAATGATGGAGGGGCCTCCTGCCGAGGCATTACCTGCAATAATAAATCCAAGACCGATTCCGATAGCGATACCGCCGAAGATACTTGATAAAATCGGATCATTTGTCCACGCGGTGACATGGAAATATTCGCGCAGTATATCGACTACCGACGATGAGACGACGATCGAGAAAACTGTACGAATTGCAAACTCTTTGCTGATGTATCGCATACTCATCAGCACGAGAGGGATATTGATCAAAAACATCAATACCCCTGCCGGAATCCCCGTAAAGTAGTTTATGAGGATCGATATACCGGGAGTTCCTCCGGCGACGATATGGTTCGGTATCAAAAACAACACGACCCCAAGTGCCAGTGAAGAAGCCCCGATAAAGATAAAGAGATATTTTTTGAGTACATCGTTGATCGGAATATCCGCGAGTTTGTGTATCATGGTGAAGCCTATGCGATTGAATAGTGATTGTGGAAAATACCCCGAAAGGGGTATCGATTAAAACGGATAGTGTCTGTTACCTGCCGCTTCGACGGTAACCCATTTGAGCTCGGTCATCTCTTCGATCGCGAAGTGACCTCCCTCGCGTCCCATACCGCTCTCTTTGACTCCGCCGAACGGAATATGGGCTTCATCCTGGATGGTCGGTCCATTGATGTGGACCATCCCCGATTCGATCTCTTCGGAGAGTCTCAGTGCGGCACTTAAATTGTCCGTAATGATGGATGAGCTTAAGCCGTAGTTGCTGTTATTGGCGAGTTCAATGACATGATCCAGATCCCGTGCTTTGATAATCGCAGCGGCAGGACCGAATGCCTCTTCATGGAAAATGACCATCTCTTCAGTGACGTTGGAAACGACGGTCGGTTTGTAAAAGCATCCCTCATGTTCACGTCCCGAGAGAAGTGTGGCCCCTTTGGCTACCGCATCATCGATTAATCCGTCAATAAATCGGCATTGTGCCTCTTCGATCAACGGTCCGATAATGGTGGATGGATCTTCAGGATTACCGACTTTGAGGGTTTTAACTTTGGCGGCAAATTTTTCGCAGAACTCATCGTAAATATTCTCTTCGACGATAATGCGTGAGCCCGCCATACAGATTTGTCCTTGGTGGAGGAAGATACTAAATGTCGCCGTGTCGACCGCATAATCGACATCGGCATCGCCCAATACGATGGTCGGGGATTTGCCGCCGAGCTCAACGGTACATTTTTTCAAATGCATAGCCGCTGATGCCGCTACCAATTTACCGACACGCGTTGATCCGGTAAGGGTAATCATTGCGATACGGGGGTCAGTTTGAAACGTTTCGCCTAAATCACCGCTAGAACATGGGATGATATTGAGTACACCGTCCGGCAAGCCCGCTTCTTTAAAGATTTCGCCGAAAATAAGACCGCAGATCGGGGTATGGCTGGAGGGTTTCAACACAAAAGCATTACCTGCAGCAATAGCCATGGCAAATTTTTTGGTACTCAAAATCATAGGGGCATTAAACGGAGATATCCCCGCAATGACTCCCAGAGGTCGGCGAGTGCTGTAAGAGAGTACTCCAGGATCGTTAGAGGTAAACGTCTGGCCGAATACCCGTCTGGCTTCACCGGCAGCTACCCGTAATATGTCAGCGACAAGACCGATTTCAAACATTGCTTTGGCGTACACCGAACCGCTTTCTCTCATCAAAATAGTGCGTATCTCATCGGTTCGGCTCTCAAAAATATCGGCCGCTTTTAAGAGTACCGCCTCTTTTTCTCTTGGGGTTGTTTTCGCCCAGAGTTTTGATGCTGCGTAGGCAGTACTGATTGCTTCTTCGATGTCTTCGGCACTTGCTAAATGGACTTTGGCAAATACTTCTCCCGTTGCAGGGTTGACGTCATCGATCACTTTACCGGGGTGTGAGGGTTTGTTTTGCCCGTTGATAAACGGCATATATTCTTTCATGATGGATGCTCCTATGTGGAATTAATTTTGTCCATCATAAAGAAAAAAACTCGCTAAAAACTCGCAACCTTTAAATTCATAGATACTCAATCATGCATCGTGATGATAATGATCCAAAACTCTCTGGTATTCCTGATGGATTTCATAAGGTGTCAGGGAAGTGTTAAACATTTTGAGGATTTGACGGATGAAATCAATCGGATATTCAACGCTTAAGCCTACGTTTTGTGCGTATATTTTTTCCAATGTTTCATACATCCCTGCGTGTACGTCAGGATAGTCTTTTTGAAGCCGTTTGAGATTTTCCTCAGCTTTCATCAATGAGCTGTCATTAAATTCGCCACGTTCATGGATATTTTTGCGAACTTCTACATACTCAATAAGACTTTTTTGGTTGAGAACATAATCCGTAAATATTTCTATGAGAGACATAGTTCCTCCAATCAATATTTTTTGTTGATTGTATAGATTAATGTTCGCAAAAAAATCGCAGTTTTTTTTGTTTTAAAATAAAGTTATTGTGATGAATCAGGATTTAAGATATTGGATGTATAAATTTTATAACTCTGCGTATTATTAAATTATGTTGATATATTCTAAATCTTTTTTATCAATATGTATGCTTATACTTTTGATTGAAAATTGCTTAACTATATATAGTGTAAAATAAACTATCAAAATGGGTTAGCCAAGTAAATTTTTTAATTATCAAACTTTATTGTAAATTACACCCTGCTTGGGAATGTCTTTATAATCTCACCGGTTGGTTTCATAAAACGCTTCGATCCGTATCGACGCAGTACTATCCAATCTCCGAAAAGATTTTGGGTTAAATCAATACGGTAATAGCGTACTATTGCCTTGACGCTCCGCTTCATGATCATGCTGCCCTCGTTTGATTCAGATTTAATGGGGAAACATTAAATGCGATTAGTTACTCAAAATAAATACAATTTGATATTCATATTGCATTTCACAATTTATCTCCCAATAGTACGCTTTATTTTCTAAAGGATAAATAATGCGATTCGCAATTATTTTGCTATCATACTTTCATTAAAAGATACAAATTGTTACTTTCTGAATTCAAAGTCCTTCTCAAGTCTGTCAACCTGAAAAAAAAAGAGTTCGCCGAGATGGTGAAGATGAGTTATGGAACCGTCAATTCATGGGGAGTGGAGGGTCGGGCCGAAGTGCCCGATTGGGTGGAACAGTTTATTGCCAATTACATCAAAGCACAAAAACTCGATCAGATTGAAAAAATCATTCAGGATAAAAGGATATAAATGGAGTTCTTAACGTTTGACTCTTTTATCTCCATACCGGTACTGATAGCCTTCTATTACCTTGGAGCTCTATTGATTCCTGCCCTGCTCTGGACAGAACGCTCATGGGTGATCAAGGTCACCGATATTTTAGTACAGCACTTTCCGATTGCGACATCACGGCTGATAATTGGTTTTATGCTACTGTTTATGTTTTTTGAGCTTATGTGGCGGATGATGTTTGAGATGCTTATCGGGTATTTCAAGATGATTGAGTATTTGCACCTTATCGCTTCGTGAATATTGTTCAAAACATGCTTCAAATTTAATGTTTCACTTAATAAAGAATTTAACAAAAAATTAAATAGCTTATATACCGTTTTAGTAAATTTCTTTCCCTCTTTTTCTCTAAAAGCCTCTCATCCATTTTGGGACCATAGCCCCCTCCCCTACTCTCATAGCAGTATCGAGTTCACTGATGAGTCGTGAAGTTTCTTTGGGGAGTGTTCCGGCTAAATGAAGCGCATTGGAAGCGTGGTTGAATCCGAAGATGATCTTTTGCGGCGAATTAATCTCTGAGAGAAGATGTCTCTGTTCTTGAAGAAAATGGAGGTCACTTAATGAAGTTAAGGCATTATATGACCTACGAAATCGCTCTATACTCCCTTCTTCCAATCCGAGCTGTATAGGGTGGAGAGATAACTCATTGGGGCAGCATTGATGAGTTTGATGGTATCTCGGATATGTTCATGCGTATGTTCTAGCCCCCCAAATCCTAGTATAACAGTGGAAGATATTTTATCCCTACTTCGTAAGCTTTAGTGAGAGCTTCAATCATTGCAGATGAATTAACCCCTTTATCGATCTTTTGGAGAAGTTCATCATTACCTGTCTCAATCCCAAAATACGCCAGACTCAGCAACCCTGCTCTAAGTTCTTTGAGTTCATCGATACTTTTTCCCAAAAAGTTCTGCGCGGTCGCATACAACGAAACTCGACTAAGACGCGGAAACGCCTCTTTTAGTAAACGTAACAACTTTGCGATGCTCAGTGGAAAATGCTAGTGCGTCATCATCGGCTAAAAATACCTTATTGGCATTGGGATAGGCGTGAGATAAAATCTCAATCTCTTTTTAACCTCTTCGATTGGACGAATCGTAAAGCGTTTGCTTTTATACATACTACAATAGGTGCATCTGTTGTGGGAACATCCAAGTGTTGATTGAAGGATGATGTTCTCGGCTTCGGCTGGGGGACGGTATAGAGGAAATGAATAGTGAATCATGACAAGATTGTTACGTTTTATTGCTAGATTGTGGCTTTTACGGTCTATTTAATCTTCATATTTGCCTGAAATGATCCTGATTTGTGAAATTTGCAATACTGCCGTGGTAAATGCCCTCTAAATTCAATTTATCAGTTTTTTTAGTTGATAACCGTAACAATTTAGCGAATATATTATTGACAAAGTTGTTACGGTTAATGAATAACGTAACAAACATGCGCTATTTTTCGGAATAACCACAGCATATAGACTAATTTTATAATTTCGTACCTTTTGATGGCTGTTACATGGGGGTTTAATGGATGGTTATTGACACAAATGTTACATTAAAGAATTAACGTAACAACTTTGCGTACATTTTATCCGCAAAGTTGTTACACTTAGCAATGGTCTGACACCATTGTCATTTTTACTGACATCGTTGTTACGTTTAAGCGACATTTACTTTCGTTTTAACGGCATGACACTATTCTAATTGCGCATAAGTGTTACGGTTAATTGGCAAAATTGTTACTCAAAAACCGCGTAAAAGTCCTACAGAGACAATATTTCTGGGATTTCACCTAACTAATTAAATTTGTAACAATTTTTAAACTTTTAAAAAATAAAAAACTTTTAAATCCATTTTATTAACGAATTTGTTACCAAACAAGCTTTGTTGTATCACATCGAAAACATTATTGTTTCAAATACACCGCAGTATTGTTACGTTTAAATAAAAAACTTGTTTCTTTTATGGAACATAGTTTGCTTAATGAATAAAAAATCTTTGTTGAGGACTGCTTTTAATGGCTGATGAGAAAGTGATCATATTTCGTAAAAATGAGAAAGATGAGTATTTCCGTAAATCTACCGAATTTGCAAGTGCCGATGTCGTATTACGTGATGATGCAAAAAACTCTGGCTCCGTTGAAAGATTAAGTGCCACAATCCTTAAGGGTGTTCAAGATCAATTATTTGACATGGCTCGTCAAAAACAAATTGAATTAGCCTCAAAGCAACTTACCGCTTCTTTAATTAAGGAGTATAAAGAAATTTATATCGAAAACTACATCAAAGACGTCCGCAAAAAAGATAAATCTAAACCACTTGATCGCCTTAGTGATGAAGCCGAAAAAAGTTATGAGCTAAAAAAGAAGAGCATAGATCGTTTAGCAGAGAAAGAAGCATGGAGAGTAACGATCAAAGAATCTGTTGCAGACAATGAACTTATGTTCAAATTCGATGCTAAAAGTATATTTGATTATGCAAAAGTCCATGGTGGTGGACATAAAGATCGACTCTATCAAGATGTTAAGAAGATTCAACAACGTTTTAACAATTGGTCAGAAAAAAAATTTGATACAAAATCTGGGAAAATAGTAGATAAAGAAGTTACCGGTGTTTTATTCCCCTACTCCGAATATACACATGGTGATAATGCAGCGATTGAAATTAAACTCGAAAAAGAGATGCTTTCAATGGTTCTTTTTTTAAATAAAAATTTTTTGAAATATCATCTTGATTCCTATCTTAAAGTTGAAACACCTAATGCGACACGCCTATATGAATTGCTGGTTGATTATATTTCAGGCAATATCTTTGTATCAGGTAGAGATTTAACGTTCGAATACCTGCAAAAGAAATTTAACACCAACTACAAGCTTTTTCGTCTCTTTTTGCAACGCCTTATGACCCCATCACTTGATAAAATTAACAACGAATTAGGAACAACTATTTCATGGGAAGTCGATAAGAAGAAAGGTCGCTCTATTGATACGATCAAATTCATTATCAGTACGCACGATAAAAAAATTCTACAAGGTATTAGAGATGAAGATATAGACGATTTCATACTCTATTCATTCGAATACTACTGCGCCTTACTCTCTCTTGGCGGTCAGAGAGCGCAGGGTGGATTAAAAGCATTATATGAAAAAGTCAGAGGGATGATTAATGATGGAAGTTTTAATTATCTCAATAAAACAAAAGAAGAGATGATTAAAGAGCATCTTCAAAATCTCGAAGATGCTGAAGAGCTTGAGGGGCTCATAGAAAGAGATGAAACACTTGCTGAAAAATATTTCTATGATCGTAAATATATGAATATTATGGAGCGTGATGAAATATCGTTCGTCGGATCAAATGCAATTGAATCACTTGAGTTCATTCGTAGTAGCTATTTGATACCGAGAGGATTTTTAGGCCCTACACTCTCATTTTTTACATCTCATGAAGAAGAAAAAGATCTTATCGCCTCGATATTACCGATCACCTTTAAATTAACCGAAAAAAGATCTATCGTTATTGCTGAAAATAATTTTGACTCAATGAAAACAACGATAGAACCTTATCTGACATCAACCGAACGCTTTTTGTTTGACTCTCCTGAGCATAAAGAGAGATTTTGTAAAGTATTTGGGATTGAGTATTTTGATGATCTATCCCCTGCCCTAGAAGCTAATGTTGTATCTGAAGTCCATGTAGACGATAGTTTGATCTCACAACCAGTGGAAATAAATTTGTTTGAGAAGCTCGAAAATATTATGAATATGATTGGGAATCGATCGATTACTAAAAATAAAGAGAAATGGTCGAGTGCAGTAGATGATTTGGTTGAAGAATACGGGGAATCTGCCGTTGGGAATGTAATAAAATTCTTAACGAGCGGTAATAATAGTGCCCTATTCTGGCTCAAAAATATTACTACTCCTACAAAATTTATTAAACATTTTGAGCAAATTGAGCAAGTGTGTAATGTAGAACATGTGAGTCTATTGCAAAAAATAAAAGCTGATCCAGAAATTAAAGTTTTGATGAGTATGATGCAAAATCGTGGCGAGTCTGAAGAAGCTATTACTCATGAAGTCAATTCATTTGTATCTAGAAAGATTGAATCAGGTGTTTATGAAGCTCAAGCGAAAGAAGCCTCATGGCAAACTGAAAAACGAATTAAACGTGAATCAAATATTGAATTGATGGCAGAAATTCAAAAAGCAGGGTTTAATAATATATTTGATTATTTAGAAAGCATAGATAGATAGTATTTATCCATCCGGATGGATAATTTAAAAGGAAGTATAAATTCATTCACCTGTAAAAATATTTCCACTATACTTAATTGTATGGTATACTTTTTAAAGAAATAAAAAATCATCTATCCATCCGGATGGATAATTTAAAGAGGGCACTAAATGGGTTCAGTCATTTCAATTGTAAATCAAAAAGGTGGTGTTGGAAAAACAACAACCGCACAGGCATTGGCACGAGAGTTTGCCAAAACTAATAAAGTACTGCTCATTGATTTTGATGGACAAGCAACGCTGACTGAGCTTATGGATCTTAATAAGCATTTTGACAATGAATTTATTAATGAGTATATGTCTACAGAAAGCATTGTAAAAATTTTTGAACGTGCTTCTATTAAGCCGTTGGATATTACCGGTATCCTCAAAGATGAGAGTGGTAATTCAATAGTTACGATTAATGAACTTCATTTCATCCCCTCCCCCGGTAATTCAATCGTTGCAGCTGCTGAGAGTGTGAGCGGTGGCAAAGATATGCTTTTAAATAAGTATCTTCAAAAAGTTAAAGATGAATATGATTATGTCATTATTGACGCTTTGCCATCTGTATCAACGCTTTTTAGAAATGTTTTGCTCGCATCGGATGCATTGATCGTCGCCATACAAACCAAAACAAATGCCATTGCCGGAGCCAATGGATTCTTACAAGTTCTTAATGATGTACTTGAAGATTATGATAAAACCTACAATCATCTTTTTATCTTGCCGACAATGTATAATAAACAGCGTCGCGATGATAAAGAAACTTTGGCAGAGATTATGGGTAGTTACATGACTTCGTTAAAAACATACACATCGATCGGAAAAATTCCAACGACTCTTCTTGAAGAGATTCCTGATCGTACTGTATTTTCAAATGCTCAAGCTGTTCGCTATTTCTTGCAAGATTATATTGAGGGCTTTGATACAGGGAAGAGAGATATCCTTCTTTTACTGGAAAATATTGCAAAAGTTATCACCAATAAACTGGAAGTAGGGGGCAAATAAGATGGCAAAACTACCTGCACGAAAAAATATATCGGCTGAAACGGCTACAAAAAGAATAGAAGAAGCTCAAGCGTTACGCCAAAGTATCTCTGAGAGTATCGAAAATAAAACAAGTAACACGATTGAAGTGGCTATTTCATCGATTGCATCTTCAAAATTCCACGATCGCCGATGGCATGACAAAATGGCGATTGTTGAACTCTCAAAGTCGATTGAAGCCGTTGGGCTCATCTATCCGGTTGTTTTGCGCAGGGCAGGGGAGGAGTTTGAGCGGATAATCGGGTATCGCCGTATTGAAGCTTATAAGATACTTGGCAGAGAGACCATTCCGGCAATAATTTTGGAAAATGTCGATGATGATATGGCAATCTTGCTTATGGCTACTGAGAATATGCAAAGAGAGGATATCAGTGTTTATGATGAAACACTCGCTTTGATTGATTATCTCAAAGTCGCAATTAACGAGACTCAAGAGGGTGTTGAGAAACTTCTCGTACGATTTAAAAATCACAATGCCGGATCGGTACAATTGAGCGACGATGAGAAAGAAAAACGTCTCCAAATGAATGAGGTCCTTAAAAAGACCGGTAAGATTGATATTAGTGGTTTGTTAAACCGTCTTACAATGCTCTCTATGCATCCGCTAATAAAAGAAGCGCTTAGTGCCAGTAGGCTCTCTTTCTCAAACGCACAGGTACTTCAAAAGCTCTCTAAGAACGAAGTAGCACTCAAAGCCGTGATGAGCAGAGTTATTGATGAGAATATGAGTAAGCGTGAAGCGATGAAGCTGATTGCAGAGTATAAAGAAGAAAAAGTTGGTAAAACGGGAGAAAGTGACGTAATTTCCAAATTAAAATTACTCAGTAAAACAAACACAAAACAAGTTGCGAAACTCTCGAAAGCTGATCAAGAAAAGCTAATGGAATATTTTACAAAAATCGATGAGATTCTAAAAAATAAATAGAGTAAAAGGGAGAGTAAATTATTACTATAACTCCCCTCCCCCTCTCACAATATCCATCCCATATTTCTCCCTCACTTTTGTCAATGCATCGGTGAGTTTACGCATCTTGGTATCTTCCTCATATTCAAGCATATCAAGCGTTTTGGGATCGTGATGGATAAATTTGCCCGCACTCATCCCGATGTACTTAACCGCTAGGGCAGGGTAGAGATCAAGCTCTTTGAATTTATCCTGCGCAAACTCTTGAATGAATTTTTCATTGAAGAGTCTATAGATCGTATATTGCTTTTTAGAACTTCCCCAGTTCTCATAGCCGAGTGAGAAATGAAACGTAGTCGGGTTAACCCCCAATTTCATGATCGTATGGCTCCAATGACGTACCAGGATGGCAATTCGGCGAAAGAGTTCGTCGCGCTCTTTTATCGGATGATCCATATTGCGTGATATACCGATCCCCTTGCGGCTGCGTGATGCCTGTACTCCCTCATGATCATTGTCCGTAAGTTTGGCATAGAGATCTCTTCCCGCTCGTCCCCATGATTCATAGAGATGAGGAGAGTCCCATGCTTGACCGATTGTCTTGATACCATACTTTTGCATATTTTTTGAAAAGGCTCGTCCAACTCCGGGGAACTCATCGATGGCGATATCCTTCACAAACTCTTGAATCTCCTCTTGTCTCACCACCCGTGTCCCATAAGGTTTTGCGGTACCGGTTGCAAGCTTCACAATCTATTTGGCGCTGCTGGCCCCTATAGAGACGGGGAGTTTGAATTTCATCGTGATACCGCTTTGAAGCTGCTTGATAAACGCTTCAGTATCTTCATCGTCTATCTATCCTCGAAGATCTACAAACATCTCATCGATGCTGTATTGTTCCATCACCGGTATTACCGTATTCAGATATTCCATCAGTTCATGCGAGAGGGTATGATAGAGCAGATGATTAGTATATCGGGACAGTGCTGCAATGCCTCGTATATTGTCATACCCGTTTTGATACCAAAGGCTCGTGCTTTGTAGCTGGCAGTGGTGACAATTCCCCGTATCTTTTCACCCTCTCTAAAATAGGTGCTTTGATCATGCTCGGCATGAAACAGCGATGGGACAAACGCACCGGAGTTTAGGGTAACGAGCTTTTTGGCTCTATAGGGTTTGCGATCAAAGATAAACGGATCACCCCGTCCCCCCACGCAATTTTCTTCCCCACCAGTGATGGATCGCGCAGTCGTTCGCAGGAACAAAAGAAAGTATCGAGATCTAAATGGATAATCATAAGCGTAAGGGTATTTCAATTTGTCAGATAATGTCCAATTTATTGCAAAACGTCATACACTGGTGATTATGAAAAAGTACCTTGAAACAAACGAATTGGCAGCACTCTTTTTCTTGCACTATTTTAACTACACCCGCTATGCCTTTAAAAAGGACAAAAGCGAGGAGGATATCGCCTCCATCCATGCGCACAGAGAACTGATGCGCCTCTTTGGAAGAGCGCATAATAGCAAGGTGAGGGTAGGGGGGCAAAATCTGATCGATACGATCGCAGAGCATATATCGGATTCGAACAACCCCTTTGTTCTAAGGGTATCAATGGTGATGAAAGAGAGCATTGCCTTTATCTACGATCATGTTCTTCTCGAAGAAGGGGAACACACTTTGCTGGAGAAATACGTATGATAAAACGTCTATTGAAAAAACTGTTTCGTACTCGCAACAAATCCTATAAAGAGTACCACATCACCAACATTGCGTTTGGATGCGTAGAGTAGGGGAGGGTGTCATGGCAGCACTCCATGAATTTAACGAGGAAGTGATTGAGGCGCTGTGTGAGTTGGGAGGACTCAGCGAAGCAGAAGCACAATCCTTCGCCGCCTCAAAACGTTCCGAGATCGAATACGCCCATAAATACCGTCTCAGTCCAAGCATTATCGCGGGCTCTATTTTAGGGATAAACGATTGCTGCATCCCAAGCCAATGCCCAAAGAGCTGAGCTTTATCCGATTCCTCTTACAAAGACAGAGCGCACAATCAATCACTGAAGCCTCACCTGTATATTTCCAGAAGCGTTTTTAAGGGTGTTTAGAGCGATGAACGCCTAATAAACAACTCTGAGTGCCCAAAAAGGGTTGCGAGCGTTTGAGGTGTGTTATCATTGCACTCAAAGATATCCATAAGAGAGGAACATTATGCAACAACCTTTTATGGCCTATGAAAACGATACCGACGGATTCACAACCGGCAATCTGAAGATTACGAACGGTTTTGATACAATAAGGGTTGAAGGAACTTTGGAAATCACCAAAGACAGAGCAGGGCTTGAAGCGGCGCTCAAACTCAAACGGGCGGTGGACGCGGCGATCGATGCGCTTAAACGTGACCGCAATCTCCCTGAATCGATTCGAGACTGAAGTGAGACGACTTTATGGAAGAGATCGAACCATTTCCCCTTCATCCCCGCATTAAAACCGAAGGGGCCAAAGGACGTACCTATGGCGAATGCATCGTCGATGAGATCCGAAGCATTCGGATGATCGATGGGGAGTTTAGAGCTACTCTTCACATCAAAGAAAAACCCAAACGTCTAAATCGCCAAGAGGCGCTGATCTACTACACGAAAAAACTCCGTACTCATTGGGAAAACACCTCTAAATAAAGCACTTTACAACCTACTCAGGACAATGGTCTCTCGGTAATCGCTTTGCTATCTGCGCATTCATAATACCCAACATCCTTAGCAGAGCGATAAAAGATGGCGTATTGGTCAAACGCTCTGGCTAATTCAATTGCCTCTTCAAATCCGATCCCATAAATGCAGTAGCTCTCTTCACTGTGTTCGTCCAAATACCGCAGCGCTTCATCGAATCCATAACCCCTCTCCAAAAGGGTTTCAAAGAGCTGTTCGTTACGCAGAGTGTTTTCTTCAAGGTTCAGGGGCTGATTGTTGGGATTTCATGCCGTGAGAATGGCAAAGGGTTCATCAAAAGGTGCAAAAGAGGGTAGGGTATCGATCATAAAATCGATCTCCTCAGAGTTTAGGCTGATTTTAAAATGGGTTTGATCGTAAATGTCTTTCATACCCTGAGTATAGCATCAAGACCGCTTGAGCTTAGCTTAACGATAAAGTCTCGCTTTGATAGTAAGATTTTTATCGATGATGTTACGGGGGAGAAATGGAGAGATTAGTTACAATACGACCATTATAGCTATTGATGAATGATACAAATCTCTACAACAGAGGCAAAATAATGGACCAAACACTGACCCTCATCTCCTGGAACGTCAATGGTATATGTACCGTAGCTGAGAAAGAGGCGTTTGATTGGCTTGAAATCCATCACCGATATCCTTTGCCTCTAAGAGATCAAATCCCTGAAAACCTCTTTGGTGATAGATACCACCATATAAGCGTCAACAGTGCCGCCAAAAAAGGGTATTCGGGAACCTTGATCGCTTCAGTGATAGAATCGACTAAAACCTATACTTGACCTGATATTGATATCATGGATGAGGGGAGGATTGTAGAACATCATTACGGTGATATCGTCCTCTTTAACGTTTACTTCCCCAACGGTCAAAAAGATGAAGAGCGGCTCACGTATAAACTTGGTTTTTACGATAATTTTCTAAATTATTGCCAAAAACTCCGCAGTGAGGGGAAAAGATCATTATTTGCGGAGACGTCAACACCGCTCACCGCGAGATCGATCTTAAAAACCAAAAATCAAATGAAAAGACTTCCGGATTTCTCCATATTGAGCGTGAATGGATTGATAAACTCATTGAGTGCGGATACATCGATACCTTCCGTCATATGCATGGGGATAAATAAGATCAGTACAGCTGGTGGTCGTACCGCTTTAGTGCCCGAGCCAAAAACGTCGGATGGCGGATCGATTATTTCTTTATCTCCGAGGATCTAATCGATGTGCTTGAAGATGCTTTTATCCTTCAGGAGATTGAAGGATTAGATCATTGTCCGGTGGGGATACGGTTGAGGATATGAAAAGTGTAAAACAACCTATGGAAGGGTTAGTGCTTTATTTTGATGAATAAAATATTTTTTTTGCAAAAATTTAATCAAATTAGATTTTGCTTGATTAGAACTGTTACAATCACTAAGCTTAATTGTTTGTTTTTGAAAATTTTGCGATGAGTAGATTTCAAATATATCTTGATTTAATTCAAGAATAGTGATTTTGCAATCATTATTTAGCATAGATGCTATTTTTTTTGCTTCTTGGTCATTTTTTTGTGCACTTTGAAGATAACGTTCATAATTAATTTGTCGCACCTCTTGAAATAAAACTCTTTTTGCCAAGTGATCAAGAAAGAGATATGTTGATATTAAAACAATGACAAGCCCAAAAAATTGCATGAATCGTTTGGTTATAATAGATTTGATAATTTGTGAAAACAATAGCAGCATTCCAGGAATTAAGAATGACATTCCTACAATTAAATAGCTGGAAGAATCTTTTAACCAATTTTCAACATCTGAGTAATATACCCAAATATACATCCATTCAGGTTTTAGAAATACTAAACTCCATGTAAACGCTATAGAGATTATTAATAAGGATAAATTGATTTTTGCACATTTTAGAAATTCTTCAATTTTTTTCATTGATTTTTTTCAATAATAGGTAATTAACGTATTACGTCTCAAAAACTTGATCTACTCTAGATATTTATCATTGACGAATATTTAAAAGATTAATATCTCTTCGCTTAAAATAACTATTATTGTTTATGAAAAAGTGTACAATAGCTAAAAATGATTTTGGATTGATAGATGCTCGATACTTCTACACTGTTAAGCTCAATGTTTTCCGGCGCATGGCCATTTTTTCTTATTGCCTTTATCGTTCTATTTTTGAAAAGTCCATTCATGAAAGGAAAAATAGGTGAGGGGCTTGTCAATTTTACCAATTTAGCAGTACTGGATGAGACGATTTATATTCCGGTTAAAAATGTCACGTTGCAGCTATCAGATGGCTCAACTACCCAGATCGATCATATCCTAGTTTCCAAATACGGCCTATTTGTCATCGAGACCAAAAACATGAAAGGTTGGATATTCGGTGATGAACACCAAAAAGAGTGGATACAGCAGATATACAATGACAAATACCGTTTTCAAAATCCTCTCCGTCAGAACTATCGCCATCTTAAAGCACTCGAAGAGATACTTGAAGTTCCACCAACAGCTTTGACATCGGTGATTGCATTCGTTGGAGAATGCACATTTAAAACTACAATGCCGGAGAATGTCTTTCGAGGAATTTCTTATACTAAATACATCAAGTCTTTTGATCAAGAGCGATTGAATCCCTTACAAATTCGCCAAATCCTTAGTAAACTACAACGTAAACGATTAGTGCAAAGCTTTACAACCGATCGTGCACATGTGCAAAACCTCAAAGAACGGATGGAACAATCGGTAGTATCTAGTCCCAATGCAATGACATGCAGCCGTTGCGGTAGTACAATGGTATTGAGACAGAATAAGAAAAACGGTGAAGAATTTTATGGTTGCAGCAATTATCCAAAATGCAAACATACGGCACCGTTTGCATGAGTATCGCTGAGCTTACCCAAAAGCGGCTCAGCCACGTTGAATCATGTAAATTAAACGGTGATAACTCTCACCGAATCATTGCCAATCTTTATTCAGACAGTACTCACTTCCTCTACGAACTTTTACAAAACGCTCAGGATGCCGAAGCGACGTCGGTATCATTTGAACTGTATTCCGATAGACTGGAAACATCCCACAACGGCAGAGCCTTTAGCTTCACCGATGTTGAATCGATTACAACGATCGGAAGTTCAACGAAATCGAATGAGCCCAATAAGATAGGAAAATTTGGAGCCGGTTTTAAATCGGTATTCTCTATAACCGATACCCCCCATATTTACAGCGGAACTTATAATTTCAAGATAAGTGACTATATCATCCCCGAAACGATCGATCCGTTGGAAAACCAAAGCGATGAACGAACAAGCGTTATCCTTCCGTTTGATAGAGCAGAGATCGATGCAAAAACACTTTATGATTCCATTGCTAAACGTCTTCGTTCCATCGGCAAAGAAGAACTCCTTTTTCTTAGCAACCTATGTCGTATCGGTTGGAAGATCGGTGATGAAGCAGGATACGTAAAAAAAGCAACCGATGAAGCATCTGAAACGCGCTCCCTAATCACACTAGAGACGCATAACAAGACAGAGCGTTTTGAGCTCTACCGTAGAGGCTTCACGATTGAAAACAAACTATTAGAGTGTAAAATCGCATTTGCTTTAAACGCAGACGGTCGATACGTCTCTATCGGCACCAATCCGCTCTATGTCTTTTTCCCGACCGTTGTACCTACCAATTTGCAGTTTTTGGTTCATGCCCCCTATAAGACGACTCCAAACCGTGAAACGATGAATTTCTCCGATCCTCAGAACCAAACTATCACCGACAACATCATTGAACTCTATAAGAGCGTTTTGAAGGACATGGCGGAACGAAAGGTATTAGATGTCGAAACGATGGGGCTTTTCCCTCTTTCTTCCCAAAGTGGGGAACTTTCTCAAAAGTTGTTTGAAGCATCTGTTTTTCTTTTTAAAACACATCCGTTGATTCCGACACAAGAGGGTGGATACGCATTGCCCTCATCATTGTTTTCCTTGAACGCTGAACTCGATCTTGAATTTTTCTATGAATCACAGATACATACACTGTTTGAGAAAACGACATGGATTAATGAAGCGTTCTATAAACCGATTCATCTCGTCCTCAAACGTTTTTTAAATAGCTATTTGGGAGTCATGGAATACAAACTCAATGATATCCTCCACAACATTACGGAAGAATATTTAGTGCAACAAAGCAATGGATGGATGGGTACACTGTATGATCAGTTTGATAAAGCAAGACACCATGTAAATTTGTATCTTTCGACGCGGCTTTTAGCACGTCTAGAAGATGGACGGCAAATCCCGTTTAAATCTCAAAAAGAAGAAGTGCAGGTTTATATTCATCCGGGGATCTCCACCGGATTCCAGTGTCTACACCCTGATGCTACTGCATCGACTGGTGCTAAAAGCTTTTTGAATTCTATAGGGGTTAAGACTCCTGATATTATTGATGAGATTAAAGAATTCATTCTTCCGGTATTAATCACACTTTCAAAAGATTCGGATTCAACAGAAAAATATTTACAAGGGATGAAAACTCTCTTACAGCTCTATCATGAATCAGAACCATCAAACCAAACCCGAATAGTAGAACTCATCAAAACTTCGGCATGTATCTTATCCGTCCATAAAGGTGAGTCAAAAGCAGCGCGTTCGCAAGATATCTACCTCCCGACGGAACCACTAAAGCGATGGTTTATAGGGGATACTTCGATAACCATGATGGATGGTGCATTGTGGGCTGTGCTAAGCAGCAGTGATTTAGGTACTTCATTGCCTTTTCAAACACGTCCGGTGATTCAAACAATTGCTCCTCATATTGATGCAATTCAAAAAGAGCGATTGCGTCATACACCATCTATCGCCGATAGGGGAGGGGATGACTTCAGTTGGGAAGGGCTTGAATATCTATTGTCCACCTCGATCGATAAAGAGCTCAGTCTAATCATTTGGAACTTTTTGATTTCGTATCTCGAAGAGAAGAAAAACATTCTGCGCGGATATTACCGATGGCAAAGTCCGTCCAATAATCATGAGAAAGAATTTGATTCGAAAATCTGTGTTCTATTGAAGCAGACTACATGGTTGTATGATCATGATGGAGATACATATAAGCCAACCGAACTCAAACCTGATGCTTTGATGGAAGAGTATGGGTACGATTCTCTCAGTATTGATGTAAAAGAATCATTGGCACTTCTGTCATTTAAAACCGATGCAATCGAAGAACTCGAAAAACAGGGATATAAAATTATAACTCCTGATGAAGCTGAAGCATTTGAGACATTCAAAAAGTTGCAGCAACAGGCGATCGAAGAGGAAGAGCCGGTTATGTGGAACCCCGCATCACCTAATATTGCTGCTTGGGTCAGTGATACGGACCCGGATATGAAAACGGATATCGAAACATATGAACCAAAACAAAAGAAACCAAAAGATCTTCGCAACCAAACTTCGCAGAGCTTTTTCGATGATTACGACGAAGAAGAACTTTATATACCTGTCATACCAAAATCAATCCGCAAAGCGATCGGGGAGTGGAGTGAACGGTACGTTTATCGCTATTTGCAAGATTTTTGTGAGCAGAACGCAGATAAAGGGTATCATGTCCGTTGGATGAATGAGGAAAAGAATCTTGGATGGGGGTATGACTTTGTTTTGATGAAAGGGGAGAAGGAACTTCGTTACATTGAAGTTAAAGGGCGCGCATCCAATACTGGTGAAATCGAAATATCCAAGACGCAATGGGAGTTTGCCAAATTCCTCTATGACAAAAATGAGGGGGATAAATATTCGATCTTCATCGTTCAAAATGCCGGTAAGTCTTATGCAAAATTGATTCCGATAAATAATCCAGTGAAGATGTGGCTGGATGGGAATTTGAGTATGTTGAAGATTGAGTTATCATACTAATAATATAAAATCGGAGAAAATAACATGGTGCTTCATGATAATGAAACAGCAATAGATTTTTTGTATTATGAGTCTATCGCACAAACTATTAAAGAATTACTTGATGATGCAGATGATAAACCAATGACTATTGGAATTCATGGTGATTGGGGTGCAGGGAAGTCTAGTATTTTAGCCATGATAGAAGCAGCTTATTTGAAAGATGAAAAAGTTCTCTGTTTAAAGTTTAATGGATGGCTGTTTCAGGGTTTTGAAGATGCAAAGCTTGTTTTACTTGAAAAAGTTATCTCTGAAGTAACTGCAGCTCGTTCTACTAAAGGTAAAGTTAAAGAAAAAGCCAAATCTCTTTTTAAACGTATTAATTGGATGAAAGCGGCTAAAACGACTGGGCAAATAGCTTTTACATATCTATCAGGAATACCTTCGCCCGAACTATTGACACAAATAAGCCAATCAGCTAAAAATATAATGGAACATCCGACGGAAGAGCTTTCGTTAGAAACTCTCAAAAAACTGGCCGAACCGTTTAAAGGCATAATTAACGAGGAAATTGAAAATTCAAACATACCACATGAAATGCACGCTTTTCGTCAAGAATTTGAAGAATTACTAGAAGAAGCGAATATTGATCAATTGGTTGTTTTAATTGATGATCTTGACAGGTGTCTGCCAAAGACGACCATTGAAACACTAGAAGCATTGAGACTCTTTTTGTTTGTACCAAAAACTGCATTTATTATAGCCGCAGATGAAGCTATGATTGAATATGCAGTTAAAGAACATTTTCCTAATCTACCAAATACAGTTGGCGCGACATCTTATGCGCGTAACTATCTTGAAAAACTCATTCAAATACCTTTCCGTATACCAGCTTTAGGTGCTACAGAAACACTTACATATGTCACATTATTATTAGCGATGCGTTTACTTGATGAGAAAAGTCAAGGATTCAGTGTACTTAAAGAACTATCAAAAGAAGCTATTCAAAAGCCTTGGATAGGTAATACGCTAACAGTTGAAGCAATCAATAACGCTATTACTGATCCTACAGAGCAACAGCAAGCCCGAGAAGCATTAATGTTGGCCAAACAAATTAGTCCAATGATAAGTGATGGAACTAATGGAAATCCTAGACAAATCAAGCGTTTTATTAATAGTTTGATGTTACGTAAACAAATTGCCCAAGCAAGAGGTTTTGGTCAAGAGATTACTTTGAATGTTTTATCAAAAATAATGTTGGCTGAAAATTTTAACACTGAATTCTATCGTCAACTCAATATTTGGGTTTCTAATTCCTCTAATGGTAAAGTGAAGGAACTCACGGAACTGGAAAAATTGGGAAATGATGGTATAGAAAAAAGTTCACTAGATCCTAATATAGGGGCAGAGTGGATTACTCAATGGTCAGATTTATATCCAAAGTTATCAGATATAGATTTGCGTCCGTATCTATTTGTAACAAGAGATAGAAAAACGCGTTTTGGAGTAACTTTTCAATCTGATGACATGCATGAACTTGCAGATAAGCTATTGGGAAGCGAGATGGTAGTCGCAGGAGAGAAAGAAACTATTAAAGGTTTGACCACATCAGAAGCAGAAAAACTATATCAATACTTAGAAAATGCTGTTACTAATAATGGTAATTGCAAAGATAGACCTGATGGTATTATTGGCATAAACTTATTGATAAAAATGCATAAAGGTCTACAAACTAAATATTGTACATTACTGGAAACTTTTTCAATTGAAAATTTGGGTGGTTGGATTGTCCAACCTATTGATATGTTTACTGAACCGGTAGCTAGACAACAATATAAAAGATTGCTAACGAAATGGAAAGATCAAGAAGAGAATAAGACGCTAAGCACTTTTGCAGAGCAGACTTTTAAATTAATTAAAGGTAACTAATGGGCACATCTAGTCAATTTGGAGGTACAACTGTTGGACTTGTTCCAAGTTGGGTAGATGATCCTACTCCGGCTCCTGCTGATTCAGAAAAAGGGAAAGAAACCGTACAAAACCCCCTTGAGAATACAACAGAAACACCTGACAAAATAAGAACTTTGCCTTTTCAGGGTGCAAAAGCTAATTACAGTAGATATCTGAGATCTGGCGATCAAAGATCAATGAACAATGCACTCAAGTCCTATGGAAAAGCTACTGGCGGCACAGGTGGAGCCACTAGAAGAATGGGCACATCTCGTACAACTGCGGGAGGCTTAGCGCATTTTATTGGTGCACTGGGAACAGGTGGTGCACAACAAGCAATACGAGAGTTTAACTTGTCTAATTATGCAGGACAGTCTGCCAGTGATGTGTTATTTGCTTTATCTGAAGTTATATGTCCACCGGGTGGAACTATTGATGAAGGTATTGCGAGAGATGCAATGCATGAGTCAATTGGTGAATTGATAAATTCAGGTATTACAGACCTCGATTCCATGAATGAAGCTCAAAGACAAGAATTGCTCATTAACTACTTTACTCATTCCATTCAAGGACGTATTGTTAATGATATTGGACATGGAACTGTAAAAATACCTTCAAGCAATGAAGAAGTCGAAAGACTTGAAAAGTCATTAGCTCAATTCACAAAAGGACTAGTACGAGTCGCCGTTGAAAGACATTTTAAAGAAAAATCTGTTTTCAACCAGAATGAAATGGCTCATATAATAGACAATATTTATCAAGAATCATTTGCATTATTGACTGGCTTGGCGGAGGTGCTTAAATGAGTCGACACAGCTTAATAGCTCACTATGGGAAAAAAGAGGCTGTAACAGTCCAAAATACAAGCATTACGGATAATTTCATAATTCATCCTGAAAGTCATCTGCAAGAGTTTGGATTTAATTCCACATTACATGATTTGGCCGAGCTCGGTTTAACCGTGAAAGAAGTGGCTATAGATTTATTTCTTATAGCCATGAGTGTGTATGCAGCGGACACAAGAATTTCCCGGAAATATCATGCTCAAGACGAATGGACTAGGGAAATTGATATATATCTCCCCGTAAGTAATAGCGATTTATGGCATCGGAACACACAACTATTATCAAATCTTCTTCAGTTCTTAACTGGTGACCGATGGACATTTCATTTTCGATCACGGCCTGCAGAGTATAGAATATTAGCCCATACAGCAAGGCCAGACCTGTTTACAGAAATCGACCATATTTCACTTTTATCTGGTGGGTTAGATAGCTTTATTGGTGCGATAGATACTCTTGATTCTGGTCAAAAACCATTGTTTATATCACATCACAATGATGCTGTGACCAGTTCAGTCCAAAATTATTGTTTAAATGCTTTGAAAGAACATTTTGGTGATGACAGTTTTTATAGTATCAAATCGCATGTTGGATTTTCAAGCGAATTATTTAGTTCTGGATATGAAGATACAACAAGGAGCAGATCATTTTTGTTTTACACATTGGCTATACTGGCTGCTAGTGCATTACCTAGAGATAGAAAAGTTATTGTGCCAGAAAATGGGCTCATTGCTTTGAATGTTCCATTGGATACCCTAAGACTTGGTGCTTTGAGTACACGCACTGCACACCCATATTTTATTGCTAGACTTAATCAATTAGCAGCAAAACTGTCACTTGATGTCGATATAGAAAATCCATATCGTCATCAAACAAAAGGACAGATGATTGACGAATGTAAAGACAAAAGTTTTTTAAGAGCACATATAGCTGAGACTATGTCATGTTCAGATCCAAAAAAAGCACGATGGCAAGGTCATTCGCCTCAACATTGCGGTTATTGCTTACCTTGTTTAATACGTAGAGCTTCTATCAAGCATGGATTTGGAAAAGATGAGACTTCCTATGGGTTAGCATTGACAGATAATGCGATCAATAGTCGTAATGTTGAGGGTATTCATATCCGGTCATTCCAAGTGGCTTGTCAAAGACTTCAGAATAAGCCTCATCTTGCAAAGATATTGATCCATAAACCAGGGCCATTAAGTGATGCACCTAATGAAATTCCAAAATATGAAAAACTTTATCAAGATGGGATGCAGGAAGTATATGGATTGGTAAAAGACATTGTAGTAAAGCCAATGGAATAGTGCAATGAAGACACAATATGTAGATTACCATTGCCATTTGGATTTATATCCAAACCATTTAGAATTATTGGCTGAATCTCAAAAAAATGGAATAGCTACATTAGCAGTGACGACAACACCTAAAGCTTGGAAAAAAAATGTTGATATGGCATCTGAATATGACCAAATTCGAGTTGCACTTGGGTTACATCCTCAGCTGATTTCGGAACGTGCAAATGAACTGAGTCTTTTTGAGGAATTACTTGATTCAACTCGATTTGTTGGAGAAATCGGTTTGGATGCTGGAAAAAAGTTTTATCATTCGTTTGAACAACAACAGCAAGTTTTCCAAGCTATACTGAGAATGTGCGCACAATATGAAAATAAAATAATTTCAATTCATAGTGCATACAGTAGTACAAAAGTATTAGATGCATTAGAGAAGAATTTTTTTCCCAATAATGGTAAAGTGGTTCTTCATTGGTTTACTGGTAGTAAAAAAGATTTTCAAAGAGCAATTGAAATGGGGTGTAATTTCTCAATTAATCAAGAAATGCTTAAAAATGAAAAGATTTTTTCAAATATCATCAATATCCCTATAACTCGTATCTTAACTGAAACAGATGGACCTTTTGTTAAGCATAATAGTACGTCGATTAAACCTTTAAATATTAAAGAATTTATTACACACTTAGCAAATTTACTGTCTTACGATAAAGAAGAATTACGTCTGCAAGTTCTTCAAAATTTAGGTAAGCTTGAAGAATAAGATATATTAAGAATGATGTCGGAAAACCTCATTTTTTAGTATTCGTATATCATATTATTCCGACAGTGTTTTTCGTATAGATTATTGCGGATCTTTTGGTTCTAAAAGCAGAGGAGGGGAGAGTGTGCGGAAAACACTTATTATTCATACATAGTCTATCGGCTTACTAAAAAAGTAAATCAATTATATACTATGTAAAGGTAGAATTAAAATAATCCTGCTACTATTTTATTACTACATATAGGTAGAATTAAATATAGGAGCTGAAATGTCTGAACGTATTACTAAAAATATGGCCAGAAATATTTACTTTGGCGGGGGACTTTTCGCGATTTTGGTTTTTACCGGACTAACTATAGATACCGTTAAACAAATTCCAAAGCTAAGCCATGATGACAAAATCACTGAGTCTGTTGCTCGGGGAAAAGTGGTATGGGAAGAGAACAATTGTGTCGGTTGCCATACGATCATGGGGGAGGGGGCGTATTATGCTCCGGAGCTTGGGAATGCATTTCCTCGTCTTGGTGCTAATGATGAAGCCGCGTTTAAAACGTATCTGGTAGGATGGATGGCGGCACAACCGCTCGATACACCCGATAGACGAAAAATGCCGCAGTTTCACCTGAGCCCGGAACAAGTGAACAATCTTGCAGACTTTTTGATTTGGACCTCTCGTGTCAACAATCAAGAGTGGCCGCCAAACATTAAAGGATAAGGAAGATTATGAAATATTCATCTCAAATGGTCGCAAAACCATATTTTATTTTTGCACTCATTCTTCTGGCAGGGGAGATTGTTTTTGGCCTTAGTATGGGGGTTCAGTATTTGTACGGGGATTTTTTATTCCCAGCGATCCCTTTTAATGTTCTTCGTATGGTTCATACGAACTTGTTGATTGTTCTTTTATTATTCGGGTTTATGGGAGCAACCTATTATCTGATTCCTGAAGAGAGCGAACGGGAACTTTGGAGCCCGATGTTGGCCAAAATCACCTTTTGGGTATTTGCGGCGGCGGGTGTAGCAACCATCTTGGGTTATTTATTGGTCCCTTATGCGACATTGGCGGAGTTAACCTATAACAATCTGTTGCCGACGATGGGGCGTGAGTTTTTGGAACAGCCGACGATTACAAAAATCGGGATTGTTCTGGTCGTACTATCGTATATTTTAAACGTGACAATGACGGTGATTAAAGGACGTAAAACGACCATATCGGTTATTTTGTTGACGGGTCTATTTGGGTTAGCGTTCTTCTTTTTGTTTGCGTTTTATGTACCTGAAAATCTAGTCATGGATAAATTCTTCTGGTGGTTTGTGGTCCATTTGTGGGTTGAAGCGACATGGGAACTTATCTTGGGTGCTCTTTTGGCGTTTGTTCTTATTAAAACGACCGGAGTTGACCGTGAACATATCGATAAATGGCTCTATTTGATTATTGCGATGACATTGATTTCCGGACTTGCGGGAACAGGGCATCACTTTTTCTTTATCGGTACCCCTGGGTATTGGTTATGGATCGGATCGATTGCGTCTGCGGCAGAGCCTATCCCCTTTTTCCTAATGATTTTGTTTGCTTACAATATGGCAAAAAACCGTCGTATCCAACATGACAATAAAATCGCGTTGACATGGGCAAAAGGGACAGCGGTTGTCGGATTTTTAGGAGCAGGTGTCTGGGGCTTTTTGCACACACTCGCACCGATCAACTACTACACACACGGTACACAGTTGACCGCAGCACACGGACATCTTGCCTTTTTCGGTGCGTATGTGATGATTTGTTTTACATTGATTTCGTATGCGATGCCGATTCTTCGCGGTCGTCTTCATGGAAACGGTCCTAAAGCTCAGAGTGTAGAACTTACCAGTTTTTGGATGATGGTGATCGGAATGATCGGTCTGACGTTGGCACTGACTGCTGCTGGTATTATGCAAATAGAGATGCAACGCCTACGTGATGTTGCGGATGCTTTGGATTTCATGAGTGCACAAGAAGCTATTAGCACGGTGTATGGGGTTCGTTTGGCTTTTGGTGTGATGGTTCTTTTAGGACTATTGACCTATTTTTACAGTTTCTTTGTCAAAGAAGAGAAAGTAAACGCGTAATGGATGAAAAAGTCGGTAAATTCTGGGATCATTATGTCACGAAAAAAGCCTCTCGTCTTTTTAAAGCTGAAGAGGTCACTTTTGCGGATATTGCCAAAGGGTTAAAACTCTTTTATCACCTCTTAGGGGGTGAAAAAGCCAAAGAGCTCCATATTACCGACAAACGCTCCATCCAAACGTCACGAACACTCACGGAGAGATTCTCAGGGACGGGTAAAACTTTTTTCCTTGCTTGGCAAGATGAAAAAGGGATTTATCTCCCTGCCTCTCTGGCTTATTTTCCTGCTAAAACACACAATAAGATGCACTATTACTGGTTGATCGCGATGCTTGCGAACATCACGGTTAATCGTCAAAACATATCCTCTGAAAACATTAGAGTGAGTGATCTCCTCATCAAAAAATATCCCGGATTTCGTGAATTTTATACGTATAGCCAGCGCTATTTACGTGAATATTATCCTGAATTATCTACGATTGAACCTTCCCTAGAAGCCTCATCAGTAGATAATTATCCCAATCCGTTATGGATTTATCCGCCCCTCGCTAGTTCCAACAAACTCCTCTCAAGCGATGATGAAGAAGAGGTACACAGACAAAGAGATGAGGAGAATAAAACCGAAATCTTGAAAATGAAGAAAAAGAGCGAACAAATCGACGATAAAAAAGAGACGGACGGACTACTCCTCTTTTTACCCGAGTCGATTATGAGCCTGATGGAGCAGGTGAGGGTTGATCGGCAGGAAAATGACAGCTTTGATGAGGATGCACTCTATAATGCCGAAGATTTAGAGGAGATCACACTGGGGCAAAAAGATGCCAATCTCTCCGCCCGCATCAAAATGGATTTAGACATCTCTGCCAACAGCGTAGAAGAATATCCTCTGGGCAAAGGACATTTTATTGATGAGTGGGACTATAAAAAAGAGCTCTATCTCAAAAACTATGTCTGTATAAAATCCATTATTTCGCTCCATACCGAACCCATAGAATTGCCAAAGCGACTCCAAAAAATGATGCGTCGTATTCAAAGCGAACTCGATTTGATGGAACTAAACCGTATTAAAAGAGACAATCTTCCTTACGGTGATGAGATCAATATCGAGTCGTGGATCGATTACAAAGGACATCAAAACCGTTCAAACCATCCACAGCGATTTTTCCAAACGTATGAGAGAAAGATGCGTGATATGTCGACACTGATATTGGCGGATGTTTCTCTCTCCACTGAAGCAGGGATAACTCAAGAGATACGGGTCATCGACATGATACAAGATGCGTTGATGGTGTTTTCCGAATCGCTTCACCGACTTCGAGATCGCTTTGCCATCTATACCTTTTCCTCGATCAAAAACACCAAGGTCAACTTTCACATTATTAAAAATTTCAAAGAGAACTACAGCGACACTATTAGAGGACGGATTCATGCTATTAAGCCCGGATATTACACCCGTATGGGGGCTGGGATACGAGAGAGTGCCAAGATTTTAGATAAACAGCAAAGCGCCAATAAGCTTCTGTTGATTTTAAGCGACGGAAAACCCAATGATGTTGATCGCTACGACGGACGCTACGGGATCGAAGATACAAAAAAAGCGATCGAAGAGGTAAAGAAAAAGGGTATTACGCCGTTTTGTATCACGATCGATATCGATGCAAAGGAGTATCTCCCTTATCTTTTTGGACGAAACTCCTATGCAGTAATCCGCGATGCCAAAAAACTCCCCAAAGTGTTACCCGAAATCTATATGAACTTGACCAAATAAAAGGAATATTGCTATGTCTAAAACGTACTATTTACCCCAAGGCAATGAGGTTGAGCTTTTCAAAGCGGCGGCTGGGATGAACCTCCCTGTGTTGATCAAAGGGCCGACAGGGTGCGGAAAAACTCGATTTGTGGAAGCGATGGGGGAGGAACTGGGGCGTGATGTGTATACGGTGGTGTGTCATGATGATCTTAGCGCTGCTGATTTGGTCGGTCGCCATTTGATCGATGAGAACGGGACGTATTGGCAAGATGGGCCATTGACTAAGGCCGTCCGTCATGGCGGAATCTGCTATCTCGATGAGATTATCGAAGCACGCAAAGATACGACGGTCGTTTTACACTCCCTTGCCGATTATCGCCGAGTTCTTCCCATCGATCGTACCGGCGAAGTGATCACGGCTCATCCTGATTTTATGCTCGTGGTTTCGTATAATCCGGGATATCAAAATGTGTTAAAAGGGATGAAACCCAGCACCAAACAACGTTTTATATCCCTCACCTTTAATTATCCAAAAGCGGAGATAGAAACCGAGGTGATCGTTAAAGAGAGTGGAGTAGATCAAAAGATCGCCCAAAAACTGGTGGCAATAGCGGGTGAGATCCGCCAATTAAGCGATAGTGATATCCAAGAAGCGGTATCGACGCGATTGCTTATTTATGCCGGGAAATTGATTGCCCACGGGTTTGATCCCTACCAAGCGTGCATCCACTCGATTGTCGAATCTCTCAGCGATGAAGAGGATGTGTTAGCGGTGCTCGAAAAACTGATCTCACTCCATTTTATCAAAAGCATACATGTCTGAGATTCTCGTAGATAAAAAAAACTATCCGCCTGGGGATTTTGCGATTTGGATCATCGTCTACGTTGAACTGCTTACTTTTGGTTTGTTGTTTGTAGGGTACGCCTATTCTCGTAGAGTCAACCTGCAAATGTTTAATGATTCTCAGCTTCTGCTGAATCAAACTATCGGTTTTATCAATACGCTGATTTTGATTACGAGCAGTTATTTGATCGTCAGGGGTGTTGAAACGATAAAAACGATGCAATTGCATCACCGCCATGAGGTAAGTATACGCGCTTCGAAATGGCTTTTAGGTGCAATGATGTTGGGTAGCATCTTTCTCGTTTTAAAACTATCCGAATTTTCCCATCTCTTTGCTCAGGGTATTACTCTCAGTACGAATACATTTTTCATGTTCTATCTGCTGCTTACGATGTTTCATTTCATGCACGTTACCTTGGGTGTAGTGATCCTCTATAATCTCTATCGTAAAACTAAAAATCAAGGTTACACCCCTATAGATTGCCGTGGGCTTGAAACGGGTGCGATTTATTGGCATTTAGTCGATTTGTTGTGGATTGTCCTCTTTCCTTTAATCTACATCATGCGTTAGGAGAGGGAATGAAGCTACACGCAGAAGATATTTTTGCTGTTTTGGTCGTTTTGTCGTTTTCGGCTTTTTTGGTGGGTTACTTGGATCTTTTCAGTGGTTTTTTTGCTATCTTTTTAGTGATTAGTACGTTTTTCAAAGGGCAGTTAATCAGTGATTATTTTATGGATTTAAGAGAGGTAGACTATAAATATCGTCTTATTCCAACCATATGGCTGGTACTGGTTCTCTCGCTGATCGGTGTTGTGTATATGCTTCCCGTATCAGCGTAAAACTCTCTAGAGTTTTGTCTCTTTATTGTCCAGCAGTGATGCTAGTGTCGTGGTAGTGAGCATCGTCTCAATCAGCTCTTTGGGCTGAACCCATTGCTCATGCAAAGCACATGGATTCGAAGCATCGCATTTCTCAAACCCCAAGATACACCGTTCATGCTCCAACGGCTCTCCAATCGCTTCGAGGATATCACGCAGACGAATTTGATCCGCATTTTTAGCCAAACTTATCCCCCCCTCACGACCGCGAGAGGCGTTGACTAGTCCCTTTTTGACCAAATCCGTCACCATTTTGGTGAGATATTTGTAGGGAAGAACGAGCTCTTGGTGGAGAACATTGACGGAGTGGGATGACTCATGATGGCGGTAGAGATACGATAATACCCGAATGGCGTATTCAGCGGTTTTGGAAAAATGCATCGACACTCCTTTTAGTGATATTATGCACTAAAACGAATTTATCCGTTTTAGTGGCAAGGACTAAAGTCCTTTGCAATCCCCTAAAGCTTCCCGCATCTTTCGGATGCAGGAGAAAAACGGAATGATTCGCCCTTTTTTAAAAGTGCGTAAGGTCAGATAGTTATTAGAATTGTAGCCAAAAAGTAGGTTAATTTTTGATTTACAATACAACTTCTACTTTGTGGTAGTATTTCATTAAAGAAGGAGATTAATGCGATTTACATTACTTACTATAGCGCTCATCAATATTCTAGTCACTAATCTCTGTGCAATCACTCTCGAAGAAGCTATTAGATCGGCGTTGAAGACTCATCCAGAGGTAGAAATTGCCCGTTTAAATCATGATATATCGGGTAAAGAGGTACAAAGTGCGCGCTCTAATCTCTATCCGCATATCGAATTGAATGCGGAGTATTATCCTACTAAAACCTTTGTAATGCCCTCAAATGGTGTTTTTTCAACACGGCATGACGACGCGGTTCATGCCGATATCAGTGCCACCTATACGGTGTATGATTTTGGACGTACGCAAGAGCGTCTTAAAGCATCTGCGTCAGCATCTTTAGGAGCAAAGGAACAAAGCCGATATCATCAGGAAGTCGTGATTGAACAAGTAGTCCAAAACTACTACACAGCAGCCTATTTGAATCGTCTCACACAAACAGCGGAAGCCACCTCTCGTTATTACGAAAAACTGTATCAAAAAGCACTTCATATGCGTCAAAACGGTCTAAAAACTCAAGCAGATGAATCACGTTTTAAAGCGTCGTGGCTGGAGGCTCAAGATCTTTTACACTCAAAGCGTACTGAATATCGTAAAAGCCTTTATGCACTTGAACATTTGATCGGTGAGAGGGTTGAGTCGATTGATGGAAACGAACTCGATCGTGCAGTGGAAGAGAAGAGGATTCCATCGATCGAGTCGATGCAAGAAGAACTTCTCCAAAAAAGTCCAGAATTAAAAAGATTAGAAGCTGCTCTGGCTCAAGCGAGATCAAACTACAATGCGTCTAAAACACTAGGGTATGGAACTTTATCAGCAGTTGCGGGTTACGGTGTCGATCGCTCACTCTCATCATACGATAGCAGCTACGTAGGGCTAAAAGGGAATTTACCGCTGTTTGATGGGGGATATCTCGATGCTCAAATGCAAAAAAGTGCTTTGAGTGTTCAGATAGCGCAACAAGAGTATGAAAATACTAAAAAACAATTGTTTGAGGAGCTCTTTAATGCTGCAAGCGACCATGAGCAAGCAATCCAGAGTATAGAAGCGAAAAGGGGACTTATTGACGCTTTAGAGCAAACTCTCCATTTAATGGAGGGTCGATATACCCAAGGATTAGCAACATATGTTGACGTTTTGGAAGCTCAAAATGCTTTAGATAATGCGAAAAATGGCTTATCATGGGCTAAACTCACTAAAATCGTCCGTTTTGCACGGATAGAGAGACTATTAAACAAAGGATGCATCGATGAAATTTGCCGATAAAAAAATCATAATAGGGTTGATCGTTCTCATACTCGGCGCCATCGTGTTGAAAAAAATGTTTTGGGTTTCTGAGGCACCAATACCTGCGGTAGAGAAAAACACTATTGAAACGAATAGTACAGTATTCGGGACTGGAACGCTTGAAGCCGAAGAGATTGTCATTCTTGCCCCAAAAACGACGGCAAAAATTCAAAATCTCTATGCGGATGAGGGGGACATGGTACATGCAGGTCAAGTTTTGGCGGTAATGGAGCCATCAGAGTTGACCGCTGCGCTTCATGAGGGGGAAGCCTCCATCGCGAAAAGTCGCTCTCAACTCTCTGCTGCAAAAGCCGCACTAAAAGATTTGAAAGCCAAAGCGCACCTTGCCGATCAGACATTAGAGCGATACAGAGAACTACTCAAAGGGGGCTTTGTAACGCAAGCCGAATATGATAGTGCTTATGCCTCGGCGCAAAGTGCTTCGGCTCAACTGGAAAGTGGACACGAAAATATAAAATTGCTCACACTGGATGTAGAAAAATCAGGGGCAGCAGCGGCAGCTCAACGGCTGAAAATCGATGATTTGTCGCTTCGCTCACCTTTCGATGCGAAAGTCATCTCCAAAAATGGGGAAGTAGGAAGCACCATCAGCGCCGGTTCCGCCGTATTTCGTTTGGTGAATCCTAAAACCTACTGGGTTAAACTTTATATCGATGAACGTCAAAGCAGAAAAGTAAAAGTTGCCCAAAGTGCAACCATAACACTACGCTCCTATCCTGATCAAACATTTGAAGCACATGTGGCTCGAATCGGAAGTGAAAGCGACCGTGTTACCGAAGAGCGGATTGTGTATCTCGCATTCAAACAACTTCCAGCAGAGCTTTATTTAGGTGAACAGGCTGAAGCGTATATTCACATCAGCGATTCTCTCGGAGAGAAGCGATGATCAACCTCGCACAGAGGGATATCGCCCATTCGTTGGGGAAATTCATTACGACCGCATTCGGAGTGGGGATGCTGATTGGGGTAGTATTGATCATGATTGGTGTTTATCGTGGGATGGCTCATGATGCGATGATCGTACCAAACGACATTGCCCCAGATGTATGGGTGGTGCAGAAAGACACATTGGGTCCTTTTGCTGAAAACTCACGGTTGCATGAAGATCTCAAATATTCGCTCAAAGCGCTCGCTGGGGTAAAAGAGGTTCATCCTTTAACGTTTCAAAGCATTCAAATCATCGGAAAAGAGAAGCCGATCCGCCTTTACGCGCTAGGATATGATGTCTTAAGTGGATTTACACCCTTTCACCTCTCAAAAGGGAGGAAAATACGGATACCGACACAAGAGATTATCGTCGATTCAAAATCGGGATTTGAACTCGGAGATCAGATTTCTCTGGGACGAGATGAATACACCGTGGTTGGCCTCACACACAAAGCGGTTTCTTCAGGAGGGGATCCGATGCTTTATATGGGTCTCAGAGAGGCTCAAGAGTTACAATTTCTTTTTAGCAACGACCAAATCCGAAACGATCGAAACCGAGGGGTTCAGAGCACTTCCCCCCAAACGGTTAATACCTTTGCACTGAAACTTCACACAGGGGTAGAGATTCAGCAGGTTATTCAAGAGATCAAACGATGGAAACATCAACAGGCTTTTACCCAAGAAGAGCAAGCCGAAATTTTGACAAAAAATTTGATCGAACGTTCCGCAAAGCAAATCGGAATGTTTACGGTGATTTTGCTCATTGTTTCATCGGTCATTATTTCGTTGATTATCTATACGATGACAATCAATAAGATCAAAGAGATTGCGATTTTGAAACTTATCGGTGCTTCCAACTTCACCATTACGAAGATGATAGGGCAGCAGTCGGTACTGTTAGGATTAATCGCCTTTATTGCAGGAAATATTTTTGCCCATGCCAGTGCCGATATTTTCCCCAAAACAATTATTCTCGTAGCGCAAGATGCAATGAAACTGTTTGTTGTGGTTATGATTGTCAGTATTTTGGCATCTATTTCAGGTATTCGAACTGCTTTGCGGGTTGATCCTTCCAGCGCGATAGGGGGCTAAATGAAGCACAGTGTCATTAAATGTGAAGGTATCGAAAAAACCTACGGGAGCGGAGACAGTGCTGTTTTAGCTATCAAAAAAGCTGATTTTGAAATCTACTCAGGAGAAACGGTAGCTTTGCTAGGACCCAGCGGATCAGGGAAAACGACGCTTATTACGATGATCGGTTGTATCACCGAACCCAGCGGGGGTAAGTTGACGCTAAGCGGTGAATGTGTTTACGATAGCGGGTGGACGATACCCGATACGAGAAAAATTCGACGCGAAAAGATAGGGTTTATTTTTCAATCACACAACCTGATTCCCTTTTTAAATGTCCGCGAAAACATCACTTTGGTTCCACAAATGAACGGTGTAGGAGTGAATGAAGCTAACACAAAAGCAGTTGAACTTCTCGAATATCTGGGGGTAGGGGATAAGCTCGAAAAAATGCCCTCAGAACTTTCAGGAGGGCAGAGTCAGAGGGTAGCAATTGCACGATCTTTAGCAAACAATCCTCAAATAATCCTCGCGGATGAACCTACCGCCGCACTTGATTCACAGCGAGCTTTGTCGGTGATGGAGTTGCTTCGTTCACTGGCGCATGAACATGATGTCGCGATTATCGTCGTTACCCATGATGAACGGATGCTCCCTCTTTTTGACCGAATTTTGCGGGTGGAAGATGGAGTGGTTTTGGAAATGGCAAATTCATAGAGAGAGTGAAATTGACAATTTTATGAGATCGATTCAAATCGTTTATTCACAACATCCCAGTTAATATTTTTCATAAATGTCTCAACATACTCTTTGGCATTCGCACCAAAATCCATTTGATAAGAGTGTTCGTACATGTCCAAAGCCAGTAGAATCTCAGAATCCCATAACCCGTGCATATGATCCCACGACCATACATTTTCGACACTTTTAAGGCGATGATTGTAAACGAGAAGTATCCATCCAGATCCTCCGCCCAAAGAGAGAGCAGCTTTTTTAAACTCGTTTTCCCAGTTTTGTGTTGTTGTAAATACCGCAGAAATTTTATTAGCCAGAGCAGGTGACATTTGCCCTGATGCTCCAAGATTGTCAAAATGATATTCATGTAAAATCATCGAATTGACAGCTACCATCTGCTCGCGCTTGAGTGAACCGAGTTCAAAAGGTGCACTGGAAGAGGGGAGTGAAGCGATCTTTTCTTCAATCATTTTGGCTCTTTTGACAGCTCCTCCATAATTGTTTTGATGATGCGAGAGGATGATTTTCTCTGAAAACCCATTTAGTTTTTTAGGATTAAAGGCGAGGGGTCTGGGAGTATAAATCTCTGATTGAAGTTGACGTTGCAGTACTTGTGGTGTAGTGTCGGCTCCCATAATCGACGTTGCGGTTACCAGTGTACTCAATGCGATAAAATCCCGACGTTCCATTTAAAATCCTTACGTATGATATGAACCTATTTGTATCCAAATAAAGCATAATTCATAATTAAGACTATTTTGTCTTTAATTATTTTTCTTGTTTAATCATCTTGTCTTTTTTCCAAAAATAAGTGTCTCTCCATATCGGATACTCCACGCTATAAAAAGGAGTATCCATCCTGTAGATGCGATATCAAAAAGCCATCCATGTGATGCTCCGAGTGCCGTATCGATAGAGAGGACTAAACGCGCGAGGACGATGATTTGTGTCCACCAAAAAAGGGCGATCGTGAGTTTGTCCGCATATGGCGGCTGTCCTGAATGACCTAATGTAACACGTGTTCCAAACCCGATCAGTACAGTGGTTAAAAAACCGAGTACGAGCAGATGTGCCCCTGCAAAGAGAAAATCAAGAGAGGTTAGTGCTTCAATAATTTGAAGTATCCCACCGATCAAGAGTCCTGCTGGAAGCCAAAAGAGAGCGAGATGTAAAATCCATACAATCGCGGGGGAATGAAACGGGTGGAGGTTCCAGCGTAAAAACTCACGTAAGAGATAAAGGGCAAGGAGGATGCTGATAACCGCTTCGCCAATTGCAAAAGCACTCATTGCCAATAATGTTTTAATAATCAAAAATCCAAAAACAGTTTCAACAAAATAGTTGGATTTAGCTTCTTGTGAATGACTGAAAAAAGGGATCATCCGTTGCGCGACAGAAAAAGTGAGAAAGACAAAAAAGAAGTTTACGATGATCGGAACGATGATCTCAAACCATCCTTGAAAATCCCAAATCAAACTGATACCGTAAGCGATAATCCAGAGGAGGTGCGATGCGAGTGCAATACCATGTGCGATCAATATCCAATAGGGGTCTTGTTTTAGAGGAGATTGTCCGATTTTATAGACCCAGTGAAGGGTAAAAATCGCCATCACATGGGCAAATAAGCCTGCACACATCGCCACTAAAACCATCCATGGTGACACAAGCGAACCGATAAAAAAGAGAATAGATGCAATTTGATAGAGCCATACGATTCGGATGTAAACTTCTTTGGGAATGGTCATAGCGGTACAAAAACGGGGAAAAGTCGTAAATAAAAACCCGTGAAAGAACTGAGCAAAGACGATAAATGCGAGAGAGTAAAGGTGAAACTCGCGCTCAGAGACGGCTAGGGGTATGACACCTTTATGGGAGAGGGTGAAAAGAACCATTGATGCGATAGCCCACAAAACACCAAAAACGAAAAAAGGCTGATGGGGCTGGGATAAGAAATAGTTTTGTTTTTTTTGGGCAGTAGTTGAAAAGGTGCTCATAAGGGAATCCTCTGAAAATATTCGGGAGTATAACGAGATACTAAAGGGAAGATATTGACGAAGGTCAAGAATATAATTTGACCTGAGTCAATTTTTTGACCTTCTGAAAGTGATACAGTTCTCTTATATTCAATATAAGGATGTGAGAATGAAACGTTTAGTATTATCTGCTATTTTAGCCCCTGTATTATTTGGTGTTGCACCTTTGAGTGCTGATGATGGTTTTAGCCTCTTTAGTAATACCAAATACAACGGAGAAGTACGTGCTCGTTATGAAAATGTTGATGATGAGAATAATGCAGTGCAACAAGCCAATGCTTACACGGTTAGAGCGATGCTTGGTCTTGAGACGACGCTGTTCGGAGTGAATGGATTGAGTATGAAAGTGGATGGAACCACCGTACAAACCCTCGGAGGTACCAAATATAATGACCTCTCCCCGACCAAGTTTACCAATTACGATGTTGTTGCTGATCCGGAACAAACCCGCTTTACACAAGGGTACATTCAGTATAAAATGGGGACGACAACACTCAAAGCAGGTCGTCAAATCACCAATCTCGATAATCAACGCTTTATCGGCTCGGTAGATTGGAGACAAATGCCTCAGAGTTTGGATGCCCTCTCGGTTACGAATACTTCCATTGCAGGATTGAATCTCTATGGAGCCTATGTCTACAGTTATGCAACGGTATTTAATGAACCGACACAAGAGAGCGAATCGGTTTTACTGAATGCAACCTATAAAGTCAATGATATGCTCAAAGTCACTGCTTATGATTATATGCTCTCTTTGGAAAAAGCTCAATTCGCAGCCGATACCTATGGAGTGGCTCTCAGTGGTGATGTATCCGCAGTTGGAGCTAAAATCGCTTATCGTGCAGAGTATGCCAAACAAACCGATTCGACCTTTGATACGACGATCACGAATATCGAAGGAAAAAACGATGCCGCTTACTACAATCTCGAAGCCACGGCAAGTATGATGGGCCTTTCACTGGGTGCCGGATATGAGTTTTTGAGCGGCACAACAGGTAGCGATGGAAAAACCAAATTTCAAACACCATTGGCAACGCTTCACAAATTCAACGGAACAGCCGATAAATTTCTCGCTACTCCGACAGGGGGGCTCGTCGATACCTCTGTGAGTCTCGGTTATGGTGCAGCGGGATTGGGTAATGCTCTTGTGAGCTACCATGATTATGAAACCGACGTAGCTATGAGCGGAAAAAGTGATTTGGGAAGCGAATGGGATCTTCAATACGCTAACGCTATTCCAGGCGTAAAAGGGCTAAACGGTCTCATCAAAGCCGCCTATTATGATGGCGGGGATGTGGCAACGTACACAAAAGACGTTACTAAGCTTTGGTTACAGCTCGGATATAAATTTTAAATCTCTTTTATAAAGGCCTTTTGGCCTTTATTTCCTCTCCTCTTTTTCCCTTAATTGACCCAAGTCAAAGACAATCATTTCATAATCAAATACAATAACCTCTATAAAATTACGGATCAATTTTTGAGGAGATTCAGCAATGGCGAGTATTCAGCGTGTGATCAAACGAGACGGTTCTTCAGAGCTGTATCACCCTTTTAAAATTGAAGATGCGATTCGAAAAGCGTACGAGAGTGTGCAAGTCAGTGTGAATGAAGATGTTATTACGGAAATACTGTTTCAGGTAATGTATCACTCTGTTTTCGAAGTGGAAAAGATCCAAGATTTGATCGAAGAAGAGCTGTATAAATCGGGTGCATTTAGTGTGATGAAATCGTTTATCACCTATCGTTTTTTACATAAAATGCAACGGGAACATATCCTAGGTTTTGGAGAAGATACCACCTACGTCAACTCGACTCAAAGTGTTGAAGAGTATATTCACAAATCCGATTGGCGTGTCAATGCCAATGCCAACACGGGCTATTCCAATGCGGGACTCGTCAATAATTTAGCGGGTAAGGTGATTGCAAATTTTTGGCTCGATAAAGTGTATGCTCCTCATGAGGGTGCAGCACATCGAAACGGCGATATTCATATCCATGATCTCGATTGTTTGACTGGATATTGTGCCGGATGGAGTTTGCGGGCGCTATTGAATGAAGGGTTCAACGGGGTACGGGGACGTGTCGAGAGTGCTCCGCCGCGTCATCTGCGAGAAGCACTGGGGCAAATGGCTAATTTTTTAGGGATTTTGCAGTCCGAATGGGCAGGGGCGCAGGCGTTTAGCTCATTTGATACCTATCTGGCTCCGTATGTTTTTATCGATGCGTTGCCGTATTCGGAAGTTAAAAAATCAATACGGGGGTTTGTTTATAATCTCAACGTCCCAGCACGCTGGGGGCAATCACCTTTTACCAATGTAACGATAGACTGGGTCGTGCCCGAAGATTTACGTGAGCAATTTCCAACCTACCGCGATCATCATCTGTTTGAAGAGATAAGCGAAACTGCCCATCATCAGAGAAAACTACATGAGCGTGGTAAGCGGCTCCTCAAAGAGCTGACCTATGGCGATTTTCAAGCCGAAATGAACATTATCAACCGTGCCTTTTATGAGGTGATGACCGAGGGGGATGAGGGGGGACAGCCGTTTACCTTTCCGATCCCTACGGTTAACATCACGGAGGATTTCGATTGGTATGGAGAAAACACCGATATTTTGTTCGAAAATACGGCGAAAATCGGTTCCAGCTATTTCCAGAATTTTATCGGGAGTCAGTATATCCGTAATGAAGTCGGTGATTTGATAGAAAACCCCCATGCCTATAAACCCGGAGCGGTGCGGAGTATGTGCTGTCGGCTGCAGCTCGATCTGCGCGAACTGCTCAAACGGGGGAATGGACTTTTCGGCAGTGCGGAGATGACGGGGAGTATCGGAGTGGTGACGATCAATATGGCACGTTTGGGATACCTCTATAAAAATGATTATGAGGGGTTGATTCGAGCGTTAGATACTTTGGTAGAGATCGCCTATTCGACATTGGAGAAAAAGCGGATGTTTGTTCAGGATATGTTTGAGCGCGGGCTTTATCCTTATACCGCCCGCTATCTCAAAGATTTTCGGAACCACTTTTCGACGATCGGTGTCAACGGGATGAATGAAATGATCCGTAATTTCAGCGGAGACAGCGACGATATTTCGACGATGGCAGGGATCGATATGGCCCAAAATATTCTCGATTATCTACGTGAGAGAATGCGCTTTTTCCAAGAAGAAAGCGGAAATCTCTACAACCTCGAAGCAACCCCGGCGGAGGGGACAACCTACCGATTCGCCAAAGAGGACAAAAAACGCTACCCCGATATTATCCAAGCAGGTGAGGGGGAAAATATCTACTATACAAATAGTTCTCAGCTTCCGGTCGCTTTTACAGATGATCCCTTTGAAGCACTAACGCTCCAAGACGAACTCCAGTGCCGTTATACTGGGGGAACTGTTTTGCATCTGTATATGAGTGAGCGGCTTAGTTCCGGTGAAGCGTGCCGACGTATGGTAAAGAATGTCATTACCAACTTTCGTCTACCCTACATCACAGTAACACCTACTTTTTCGGTTTGCCCCGTGCATGGATACCTGAGCGGCGAACATGAGTTTTGTCCAAAATGTGATGAGCAGATACTGAGTCAAACCCAACAAAAGGAAAACAAATGAATGCGCACCAAATTTTAGAAGAAAATATCTCTAAACGGACCCGTTGTATGGTCTACACCAGAGTAATGGGATATCACCGTCCGGTAGAGAGTTTTAATCTCGGTAAAAAAGGGGAGCACAAAGAGCGTCAGTGTTTCCATGAATCGCACAAACGTCATGCTGCCGCTGTATGATATAACCCCGTTTACCCTCCTCGATTTTCCCGATACACCTGCGGCTATATTTTGGTTTGCAGGGTGTAATTTACGATGTCTCTACTGCTATAACCCCGATATTGTTTTAGGTGAAGGACGTATCAGTGTAGAGCAGGCTCTATCGATACTCGTAAAACGGGTCGGCTTTTTAGAAGGGGTTGTTCTCAGTGGCGGTGAATGTACTCTCTATAGCGATTTGATCCCTTTTTGTCATTCCATAAAAAATATGGGATATAAGATTAAAATAGATACAAACGGGATGCGTCCCGATGTGATTCGACAGCTCTTAGAAGCAAATCTTCTTGATTATGTGGCGCTTGATTACAAAGCACCGGATTCAAAAATGAAAGATATCTGCGGAGGCGGTTCAGAAAAACGATTTTGGGAGTGTTTCGACACGCTTCAGTCCTTTAATATGAAGTTTGAAGTACGAACGACGTTCCATTCTGATCTCCTTAGCGAAGAGGAAATAATCATGATGAGCAATAAATTGAAAGCGATGGGGTATCAGAATCCCTTTTATGTACAGCTTTTTCGAGAGGGCGTCAAAACATTAGGGATGGTAGAAACCCCTATGCATTCGGCAGATATTGAACTTTTATCTCAATTCGTCACACTTCGTCAATAAATTGACTTAGGTCAAAGCTTTTGGTTTTGAAACAATCTATAATTTTCCATATCAACAGTAGGAGCTTTGTATGAAAAAAAGTTTAATGGTAGTAGCAACATTGATCGCTTTAGGTTTTGTGAGTGCTCATGCAGCAGAAGATGGTGCAGCACTTTATAAAAAATGTGTATCCTGTCATGGTGCCGCTGGAGAAAAAGCGGCACTCGGTAAAAGTAAAATCATTAAAGAAATGAGTGCCGCACAAATTACAACTGCACTGAAAGGGTACAAAGATGGCAGTTACGGCGGAGCACAAAAAGGTCTTATGAAAGGGCAAGTAGCATCCCTCAATGATGCTCAAATCACTGCACTCGCTACTCACATCGCAAAATAATCTTCTTCACCCCTCGGGGTGATCTTTCCAGACAGTGTTTCCTTTCTTTTGCTTGACCTCCTATAGAAGAAAATCACTGTTTGGACAAATCTACTTTTCAACTCTTTTTAGTTTATAAATTCATCATTCCTTGACTCAGGTCAATTTTTAAAACTACTTATTACATTAGAATTATCAGTGTAAATAAAAAGAAGGCGCCTCTGAAGAGTTTTTTGAAAAAGAATTTTTTAGAGGTGCCAACAAAAATAATCCATTAAAAAGGATCAACAATGCAAGAAAGTCGTAGAGATTTTTTAAAAGCCAGTGCAGCGACTGCTGCAGCTACTGCCGTAGGTATGGTTTTACCGAGTGAGGTTGAAGCTGCGTCCAAAGCAGGTGAATCAGGATGGCGCTGGGACAAAGCGGTATGCCGTTTCTGCGGAACAGGTTGTGGTGTTATGGTCGCAACCCAAAATGATAAAATTATCGCCGTCAAAGGGGATCCGGCAGCTCCGGTGAATAAAGGGCTAAATTGTATCAAAGGATATTTCCTCGCGAAAATCATGTACGGAGCAGACCGTTTGACTCAGCCATTGTTACGTGTTGGAGCCAATGGAGAGTTTAGCAAACAAGGGAAATTTCAACCGGTGAGTTGGGAAAGAGCCTTTGATGTCATGGCGGATAAGTTCAAAGAAACGTATGCTAAAAACGGTCCTACATCAGTAGGGGTATTCGGTTCGGGTCAATATACGATTCATGAAGGTTACGCTGCACTCAAACTGATGAAAGCAGGTTTTCGATCTAATAATATTGACCCTAATGCTCGTCACTGTATGGCCTCTGCGGTTACAGGATTTATGCAAACGTTCGGTATCGATGAACCGGCAGGCTGTTACGATGATATCGAGCTAACCGATACGATTATTACGTGGGGTGCGAATATGGCAGAGATGCACCCGATCCTTTGGTCACGCGTATCCGATCGTAAACTCACCAACAAAGCAAAAGTAAAAGTAGTTAATCTCTCTACCTATACACAACGTACTTCGGATTTGGCTGATATCGAGATTATTTTCAGACCAAGTACCGATTTGGCGATTTGGAACTACATTGCACGTGAGTTAGTTTACAATGCTCCTGAATCCATCGACTGGAAATACGTCAAAGAAAACTGTGTATTTGCCACAAGCTGGGTGGATACCGGATATGGAATGCGTAACAACGCTAACCATCCAAAATTCCGTGAATCGGAAAAAGATACGGTAGCTAAAGAGGTTGCGAAAAAAGTGGGCGCGTTAGAGGGTCCTGCACTCAAACCGTTCGGGTATGAGACAGGTGAGACCATGAAAATGACTCACAATGCAACTGCTGCTGAAAACTGGGTTATTACGTTTGAAGAATTTAAACGTGGTTTAGCACCGTATACTCTCGATTATGTTGCGAGTGTTGCTAAAGGAAATCCGGATGAGGATATCGAAGCGTTCAAGAAAAAACTCAAAGCGCTTGCCGATCTCTATATCGAAAAAGGGCGTAAAGTCGTCAGTTTCTGGACAATGGGCTTCAATCAGCATACACGTGGTACATGGGTAAATTCTCAATCGTACATGGTGCATATGTTACTCGGAAAACAAGCTAAACCGGGTTCAGGTGCATTCTCTCTTACCGGTCAGCCATCGGCGTGTGGAACAGCGCGTGAAGTAGGAACATTTAGCCACCGTCTCCCTGCGGATATGGTCGTTATGAATCCTAAACACCGTGAACACTCTGAACACATCTGGAAAGTACCGGCAGGAACAATTAACCCGGTTCCAGGCAGTCACTATGTACAGATTATGCGTGATTTAGAAGATGGTAAAGTGAAATGGGCATGGGTTCAGGTTAATAACCCATGGCAAGATACCGCCAATGCCAACCACTGGATTAAAGCAGCACGTGAGATGGATAACTTCATCGTCTGTTCGGATGCTTATCCGGGTATTTCAGCAAAAGTAGCCGATTTGATCCTCCCATCGGCGATGATTTATGAGAAATGGGGTGGATACGGTAACGCCGAACGCCGTACACAACAATGGAAACAGCAAGTTACTCCAGTCGGTCAAGCGATGGGTGATTTGTGGCAAACGGCAGAATTTGCCAAACGGTTCACCCTTGCCGAAGTGTGGAAAGAATGGAAAATCAACGATAAAGTGACGATCCCAAGTGTACTAGGTGAAGCTCAAAAAATGGGATACAAACCGAGCGATACATTGTTCGATGTCTTGTTTGCGAATAAAGAGGCGAAAAGCTATAAATGGCCTGATCCGATCGGGAAAGGGTTTGATAACACCGAAGCTGGCGGTGATAAACGTAATGTCCTCGGAAGCGATGGTAAGCCATTTAAAGGATACGGTTTCTTTATCCATAAATATATTTGGGAAGAGTATCGTAAATTCGGTCTTGGTCATGGACATGACTTGGCTGATTTCGATACCTACCACCGTGTGCGCGGATTGAAATGGCCGGTTGTTAATGGCAAAGAGACACAATGGCGTTTTAACGCGAAATACGATCCGTATGCGAAGAAAACAGGACGTGAATTTGCCTTCTACGGTGAATTTAGCAAAGTGATCCAACAAGGAACTCTTGCCGGACCGGATGCATCCAAACCAAAAGTGGATTTGAGCAATAAAGCGAAAATTTTCATGCACCCTTATATGGAACCGCCTGAAACTCCGAGTAAAGAGTATCCATTGTGGCTCTGTACGGGACGTGTACTCGAACATTGGCACTCTGGAACGATGACCATGCGTGTACCTGAACTCTATCGAGCAGTTCCTGAGGCTCTTTGTTATATGCATCCTCAAACGGCTAAAGATATGGGGGCAAAAGACGGTGAACTGGTATGGGTTGAATCACGTCGCGGTAAAGTAAAAGCCCGTGTTGAAACACGAGGACGTAATCGACCTCCTAAATCATTGGTATTTGTTCCATGGTTCGATGAAAAAGTGTATATCAACAAAGTATGTTTAGATGCAACCTGTCCAATCTCTAAACAAACCGACTACAAAAAATGTGCGGTCAAGGTCTATAAGGCTTAACCATGGCAACGGAAAAACAGCCCCCGATGAGTGAACGTCGCCGATTTTTATTGCAAGCATTGCAAGGGATTGGATTAGCGACACTTGGGGCATTGACATGGAGTGCATACATCGATGAAGCGAGTGCCGCTTCTCTCGTACTGCGACCTCCGGGAGCACTGAGCGAAGAAGACTTTTTATCGCATTGTATTCGCTGCGGGTTGTGTGTCGAAGCGTGTCCATATGATACGCTCAAACTTGCCCGTGCCGGAGATAATGTGCCGGTAGGGACACCGTATTTTATCGCGCGGGAAATTCCGTGTTATATGTGTAAAGACATTCCCTGTGTCCCACCGTGTCCTACGGGTGCGTTGGAGGAGTCATTGGTCATGAAAATGGCGAAAGACGGTCATAAAGTTTTCGATATCGGCATGGCGAAAATGGGGATAGCGGTGATCGATTCGGATCAATGCGTCGCCTTTTGGGGTGTTCAGTGTGACGCTTGTTATCGAGCTTGTCCATTGATCAATCAGGCGATTGTCATCGATCAGAGTCGAAATGAGCGTACAGGGAAACATGCCCTAATGGTTCCTCGTGTTATCGGTGATGTGTGTACCGGATGTGGAATGTGCGAAAAAGCGTGTGTGACTGAGAAAGCCTCTATTTTTGTCTTGCCTCTGGAAGTTGCTAAAGGGAAAGCCGGAAGCAATTACATCAAAGGATGGGATGAAAAAGATGAAAAACGTTTGGAAACCCAAACAGGGGGCGGTGAAACGACTGTAACCCCGACCAGTTCTCAAAAGCCGGTCGATTATTTAAATGATGAGGAGTTTTAAATGGAGTGGCTTAAAAAACACCGATTTTTAATTCTTCGCCGTTTGATACAAATTTCCATGATTGTGCTCTACTTTGCGGCACACGCATGGGGATGGAAAGTTCTTGAAGGTAATCTGGGGAGCTCATTGGTTGTGGGAACGATCCCTTTAGCTGATCCGTTTGCAGTGATTCAAATGTCTGCAGCGGGTGCGTTGCTGGGGCTGGATGTACTCATCGGAGCTGCCATCATAACGCTGTTCTACGCCATCATCGGCGGAAGAGCTTTTTGCAGCTGGGTGTGTCCGATCAATATGGTGAGTGATGCAGCCAATGGATTGCGCCGTATATTACGGATTAACGAAGTAGAGCGTAGAGTCGTTATAAGTCGACATCTTCGTTATTGGGTATTAGCACTCTCTATCGCCCTTTCAGCGATTTTTGGAGTAGCGGCATTTGAATTTATCAGTCCTATCGGGATGCTGAATCGTGGCCTTATTTTTGGTATAGGATTTGGTGGAGCTGTAGTGGCAGGTGTTTTTCTCTTCGATTTGTTTGGAGTGAAAAACGGGTTTTGCGGTCATCTGTGTCCGTTGGGCGGATTTTATTCGCTCATTGGCCGATTCAGTCTGATCCGCGTAAAACACAATCAGGAAAAATGTACATTGTGTATGAAATGTACCGCGATTTGTCCTGAAAAACCGGTCTTACATATGATCGGTAAACGAAGTGAATTTGTCGCCATGGGTGAGTGTACTAACTGTGCTCGCTGTATCGAAGTGTGTGATGATGACGCTTTAAATTTTGATATTCGCTTATTTAAACAACAGGATAAGGAGTAAACACATGAAACGTAATGTGATTAGTATCGTAACCGCAGCTTTAGTATTAGGCAGTGTAGTGCTCTTGGGAGCAGGGAAAGAGGTTCAGATTGCTGACGAGTCGTTAGGACTTTCAAAAGTAAGTGTTGATGCAGATAGCGGTTTGGTTGAAAAACCTTTTGTCTATAAAGGAACGGCTCCGGGTGCAGGAAACAAACGTATTCCTCGTACATATGATAATCAACCGCCTATGATTCCGCATGATATCAGCGAATTGCCGATCATCACACAGGAAGAAAACGCATGTACTTCATGTCATATGCCGGATGTTGCTCCAAGTGTCGGAGCAATTCCTATCCCAAAATCGCATTTGACAAATTTGCGTAAAATGGAAGATCTAAAAGGAGAATTGTATCAAGGCCGCTGGAATTGTACACAATGTCATGCACCTCAGGCTGTACTCGATCCTGCAGTGATGAACAAATTCAAAGGGGCATACCATAAAAAAATCGGTGGAGAGTACAAAACAAATCTGATGAAAACGCTTCGAGAAGGGGTGTTGGAAGATCCATCCGGCTCATTTGATCTCAATAAAGATTTGGTAGCAGATTAATATGGACTCACGTCGCGGATTTTTTACCTCATTGGTTGCACTTGCTACAGGTGGAGGAAAAGAAAAGAAACCTTTTCATCCTCTTCTGCCCGGTTTTATCACAGAAAAACGCGATAACTGCCTGAGCTGTACTACTTCTGCATGTAAAAATATTTGTGAAGAAGGGATTGTGATTCATACAGAGTCTACAGTTCCCTATCTTGATTTTTCACGTCGAGGGTGCACATTCTGCGGAGAGTGTATCACTGCCTGTGAAAGCGATTGTTTTATTGCAGAGCCAATAACCAAGATTAAAGCGGAAGTACGGATCGGTATTTTGGGCTGTTTGGCATGGAATAAAACAATCTGTCGCAGTTGTGCTGATGTTTGTAACGATAAAGCGATACAATTTAACGGACTCTTTAATCCTGAAATTGATACACAGAAATGTACAGCCTGCGGTTTTTGTGTCGGGGTATGCCCAGCTTATACTATAAGTATCTATTCGCCAAAGGTGAGCACATGAACTTTTTATTTTTCGTACTATTTTCCTCATTGACACTCTATGCTGGAGTTATCTCTCCAAAAGTCAGTGTTAAAACCTCTTCACCGGTTTTGGATTTTGTGGTGAGAGGGAATGATGTTTGGGCAGGAACCGCGAACGGGGAAGCTTTGCAAATCACCGTAAAAGGTAAAATCATTTCCAAAACAGTGCTTCCGGCTATCGAAGATTCATGGGGTGAAAAAATAAAGCAGAAAATCATGAGTATTGATCTCTCATCGGATGCTAAAACGTTGATCGTAGCAGGAGAAGATGGTTGTTTATATACGATTCGTGAGGGGAAAATTACTAAAACTGCTTATTCTACAAAAACTGTCGTGAAAAAAATTGCCTTTATTTCGGATACGAAAGTGATGTTGGCATTGTTGAGTAATGAGGTGGTGTTTTTTGATCTTAAAAGCAATCGGATAGTGAAAACTCTCAGCGGCGGAACCTCGCCGCTCAGTGATATGGCGTTATCTACAGATAAAAAAATAGCGGTTATTGCCGGAGAGGCAGGAGTTGTTTCGGTTATCGATACGGCTGCTATGAAAATCACGCGTCGTATTCAAGGTGGAAATGTCGATAATGTTTATAAAGTGGATATTCAAAACAATCATGTTCTCACCGCAGGCCAAGATCGCAGAGCGATACTCTATACCCTCGATGGAAAAAGTTATGTTCGCTTTGAGGGTTCTTTTTTAATCTATACTGCAGCTCTTTCACCGAGTGCAGGAGTGATGGCAGCCGCGATGGATGAAGAGAACCTGATCAGTGTTTTCGACACCCACAAACGTAAAAAAGTTGCTACGGCAAAAGGGCACAGTGCGACGCTGAATCGTATATCGTTTATCAATGAAAAACGGTTCGTATCGTGTGCCGATGAAAATAAAATTCTATTTTGGGAGTTACCATGAATATATCAAGTGTTGTCGTTAAATGTGCGCCGGAGTATATAGCATTTGTGCTAGAACAATTACAAGCAAGTAATCAGTGTGAGGTTTACGCTCACGATGAGTTAGGTCGAATCATAATCATTTTAGAGGGTGAAACGACAGAAGAAGAGTCTGAAAAACTTCGTATTATTCAAGAAATCCCCCATATTCTCTCCGCAGAAATGGCAATGGCCTACAGCGAAAGTGAATTCTCTGATGAAGAGGGGAAATTAGAGCGTGTTGATGAGCAGCTTATGGAACGTTTAAACGCAGATGATGTGGATGCCAAAGACATCGTTTATCATGGACACCTAAAGGATAAATGATGAAAACCCTCTGTATCGAAACAGAAGTTCCGAGCGATGAACTGATTGTATCGCATACGAATCTTTACGGGATTATTACCTATGCCAATGAAACCTTCGCCGATATTAGTGGATATGAGATGGATGAACTGATCGGACAGCCGCATAATATCGTTCGTCATCCCGATATGCCCTCATCGTTGTTTGCTAATCTATGGGAAACACTGGGTGAGGGTAAAATGTGGTCTGGTTATGTGAAAAACCTTCGTAAAGACGGAGGATTTTACTGGGTATACGCACAAGTCTCAGGATTATTGGATAAAAATGGAAATTTGATCGGGTACAAATCGCTTCGCGCACCGGTAGAGAGTGCCAAGCGCCATGAGCTGGAAGCCAATTATGCCAGACTCAAAGAGATGGAAGAGAATGTGGTGAAACTTAGCGAGTGGATTGATCACGAAACGTTCAATCAACTTGAAACTCTTTCTAATCAGAAAAATTGTTCTATTCGTGAAATTCTTAAAGAGATAATAGGTCAATAATAGAATGGATTTTAACCAAGCGGCTAAAAAACTCTCTTTGTTTCAAGGACTCTCTTCACGTGATCTGGAATTGATTGCAGCGCAATCATCTATACGATCATTTGAGAAAGGAGAGCTCCTTTTTTATGAGGGAGATGATCTGCCGTATTGGTATTTTGTGGTCGATGGAATCTTACGCTCCTATAAACTTTCTCATGATGAACATGAAATTTCAATCTGTTATAACGAATCCTCGATGGCACTGAGTGACATCCGTTTCGAGAACAATCGCTACATTACTAGAACCTTCGGTACCATCGAAGCGCAAAGCAAAGGGACATTGATCGGGATAAAAACCTCGGCTTTATCACTATTATTTACGCAAAGCCCTGAATTTGCTCTACGTTGTTTTCACAGTGTTTTGGTGAGTGTGGAGAACTATCAGCGGACGTTTTTTAACAATATGGTACTCGATGCAATGGGAAAAGTAGCCTTTATGCTTGCCCATGAACTGGATAAATTTAACCGGCTCAAAAAACAGGAAATTGCAACATTGCTTAACATACAGCCGGAAACTCTGTCGCGTTTACTGGGAAAACTCGTTCGTAAAGAGATCATTGCTATTGATGGATCAGTGAGTATCTTAGATGCTAATGCACTTAAATCACTGTATAATTAGAGGAAAAAAATCATGAAAAAAATAACCTCTCGAATAAAAATTATCAGTTTTATTCTTTCATTATTACTTGTCAGTTTGATCGCCATTACCGTTTACATGAACGAGCAAAGCAAACATGATGGCTACGTCATCCACATTGTCGGTAAAGAGCGGATGTTAACCCAAAAAATGGCAAAAGAGCTTTTTTTAAATCTTCACCGTACGTCGGCTGAATTTTTAGCTTTTGATGAAGCAAAAAACGAGTTTATGCTTAACCTCAGATCATTGCTTAGCGGCACACAAGATGGAAAAATTACCCGACCTCCAACTGATGAGATTGCACTACGTCTTGAAAAAATAGGCAGCCTAAGCGATCGATTTTTTATATTAGCTGAAACGATCAAAGTCAAAATAGAATTGAATTCAATCCCGAGCGAGGCAGAGATATCGGAGCTCTATGAAGTGAACAATCTTCTTTTAAATGAGATTGATACTACCGTACATGCCTATACGGCTGCTTCTGAAGAGAAAATAGAGCGACTCCAGTGGATTCAGTACATCGGAGCGTTTGCAACACTCATCGCAGTTATCGGCAGTATCCTGCTGAGTAAAAAGATTGACGAGGAGTTCGACCGCTTTTTGAGCAATGCCAAAGAGGTTTCACAAATTCGTTGTGATGATCTTCATACAGAGCCTCGCATCTCTACAGAGTCACAAAGCGAGCTGATGCAAGCCGAATCGGATATGAAAACCTTTTTATTGCATGTTGAAAAAGTGGTCCATCGAGCGCAAAGTGCGTTGATTGAATCACAAAACACATTGGTACAAATCGAAGACGCGGCAAGAACGATGGAACAGCAGCTTTCACAAACATCACTCAGTGATCCATCTAAAGCAGAAATCGAAGACTATATCGATATAAGTGAAAATCTAACGATCAACTCTCTCGAAAAAATAGCGAACACACAGCAAATGCTCGATAAATTCCAAGGGATGTTAGATAAAATCGTGGTCAAAATGGAGCAGAACGATTCACATTCTTGACCTAAGTCAAGAAAACTTTTTATATTTTCAGCGATACTCTTGTTATTAAAAACAAGGGTTGAGTATGTTGGTTGATCGATTCAAACGTCATGTGACCTATCTTCGGGTTTCAGTTACCGAGCGGTGCAATTTTCGCTGCCGCTACTGTATGGCAGAAAAACCCTTTAGTTGGGTGCCTAAAGAAAATTTACTAAGTTATGAAGAACTTTTTGCATTTATTAAAATTGGCATCGACAACGGAATACAGAAAATTCGTCTTACCGGAGGAGAACCGACGACACGTGAGAATCTCGATGAGCTGATCGCAATGATCCACTCATATGCACCCGATGTAGATATCGGGTTAACCACCAACGGGTATTTGCTACCATCTCTCGCCCATAAACTTAAAAAAGCCGGATTACGCCGAGTCAATATTTCTCTCGATTCATTGGATCGTAACACTCTCCATTATATCGCCCAAAAAGATGTTCTTCCCGAAATTCTTCAGGGAATAGAAGCCGCGGTAGAGGCGGGTTTATCCGTGAAAATCAACAGTGTCATTTTACGAAACATCAATGAAAATGAAGTCGTATCCTTGTTTAACTACGCGCAATCCATCCATGCACAGATTCGTTATATCGAATACATGGAAAATTCACATGCCACCAATACACTTCAAGGATTAAGAAGTGATGAAATTATCGATATTTTAGGGAAGAGCATCCCTTTTATACCCATCGAAAAAGAACTTGGCGGACCGGCGAATCTATACGAAACCGCAGATGGTTACCGTTTTGGAACGATTGAGCCGCATCGTCACGATTTTTGCAGTACATGTGATCGTCTACGCCTGAGTGCTGAGGGAGATTTGATTGGATGTCTCTATTTTGAAGGTGCAAAAAGTATCAAAGAAGCCATTCGAGAGGGCAATGATGCAGAAACCAAAGCTATTTTGAACGACGTCGTCTACAACAAACCTGAAAAAAATATGTGGGGAGTTGAGAACTTCGAAGTCTCATCTCGTGCATTCTATCGAACTGGCGGATAATTCGAGTGTCATATCATATAGAGGAAAAACCATGTTAACCCCCCATTTTTTAAATCTGTCGCAGAGATAACGCTCTATGATCCTCTTGCTGAAGTACTCGGTGCTGCAAATGAGGGGATTTTAACGTATAGCTATGAAGAAACCGTAAAGTTGGCAGGACATTCATGCCCTACCGTTGCAGGAGCGTATCTGATGGCTCGAAAAGGATTGAGCCTTTTGTACCCAGATACAATGCCGATACGAGGAAATATACGCGTATTGATGCAGGGACGTTTAGGTGATGGTGTGGTTGGAGTTATGGCTAACATAGCCTCATTTATTACCGGTGCTACGGACACAGGTGGCTTTCATGGATTGGGCGGAAAATATGACCGTCGAGGATTACTGAAATTTGAAGCGGATATCCAAGGCGAGATGGCAATAGAACGACTCGATACGGGTGATCGGGTGACTCTTTCTTATAATCCTAAAATTGTCGCAGGTGATCCGAGAATGCAAGAGTGGCGGGGGATAATATTGGCCGAAAAAGCAAATTTTGAGATCGAAAAATTGTTTCAAAACAGTTGGCAAGATCGTGTTAAATCGATACTTATAGATTATGCTGAACATCCCGGATTAGTGATGTACACCTTTGAGGAGAAGAAATGAAAACTAATAGCATTTGGCACCATAGCACTTGCAGCTGATGGATACAGTGTTTATCAAAAGCATTGTATGCAATGCCATGTTGAAATGATGGAAAAAAAAGTGGTGTTAAAAGTACTGCATACATTAAAAGCTCCCCCTATGATTGAGGTATGGCTATTTCTCAACAAACAGGGTAAAAGTCCCATGGTTCTTAGAAATAGCTTAATTAGTGATTTCTAGCACTCTCTTGGCAAAATCTCTTAGCTCCCCATTCGGTCCAATATATTTATAAAGAGTAGGCCTTGTAATCCCCAACTCAGCACAAAGTTCTTTTACACTGGTATCTCTATTTTTCATACTTGCTTCCGCTAATCTTACTTGTGACTTGGTAAGGTTAAACTTTCTTCCACCTTTTCTTCCTCTTGCTCTTGCAGCTTGAAGTCCGGCTATTGTTCTTTCTCTGATTAAGTCTCTCTCAAATTCTGCAAAAGCACCAAAAATTGAGAACATCATTTTTCCGGCAGAAGTGGTTGTATCAATATTAACACCTTGTCCGCTTAAAACTTTAAATCCTATATTTCTTTTGTTTAAATCATCAATAGTATTGATAAGATGCTTGAGATTTCTGCCAAGACGGTCAAGCTTCCAGACAACTAAAATATCTTCTTCTCGTAAAGCTTTCAAGCAATTTTCCAAGCCGGGTCTTTCGTCTTTGATCCCTGAAATTTTATCGGTGTAAATACTTTCTTGATTTACACCCGCTTGGAGAAGTGCATCGATTTGTAAATCTAAAACTTGAGAGTCATCAGATTTTGAAACTCTTGCATAACCGATAAGCATTCCACTCCCTTTGTGATGTAAATTAAACCTTCGTTTGCATTACACTCTGAAATTTATCCATAAACTATCTGATAAGTGTAAACTTAAGTATAAATCAAACAAAGTATAGCAAACAGTATATATAATCAGAATAAATTACACAAAAAAGGAAAAAAGTGACAACTTTACAAATTTTATCAAAAGAGGAAGAAAAAGCATTCAATCAAAAACCAATATTTAATTTTAACCAGCAAAAATTTTATTTTTCAATCCCAAAGAATTTACTCGAAAAAATAGAAATCGATTTTAATCAAATTTATTTTGTGCTGCTGTATGGCTATTTCAAAGCAACAAATAAATTCTTCACAGATTTAAATGATGATAAAAATTTAGATTATATTGCCTCCGATATTTTAAAAATATCAATCGATACAGATGCTGTAAGTTTAACAAAAAGTACACTTTATAGATATCAGCAGATCATTAAGCAGCACCTGCGAATTAACGAATACACCTATGAGATAAAAGATATCCTTGTAAAAGAAGCTATCACGTTGGCGAATAATTTTACCCATCGTAAAAAAATCTTTTATGCTCTTGTTGAGTTTTCTAAAAAGCTATCAATCGAAGTGCCGAGTTACACGGAGTTATATCGCATTATCACAGTCGCCATCAATTCTCAAAAAAGAGATATTCTAGAGAGATTAACGCCATTCATTAAAGATCAAAAACTGAATATACTAGATGAATTTTTACAAAAAGATGGAGACTATAAAAACAGATGGAGTCTCACGCACTATAAGATACTGGAGCACTCTACTAAAAAAGCTGCCATGATGGTAAGTCTTCAAAAATTTAAAACGATACAATCAAAATTCAATATCTTGGAGAGTATCTTTATATCGGGAGGAATCACCCCTAAAATAGCCCAGTATCATGCTAAATGGATTGAAAAAAGCCAAGTTTTTCAAGTAAAGCGAAAGAAAGATGTAGAATCTAACTTCTTACTTCTATCATTTGTATATTATCAGTACTTGATCCGTAACGATAATCTCATAGATAGATTTATATCAACGGTGCAGACGGCTAAAAACTCCTCACTTCGTTCCCAAAAAGAGTATAGTTTTGAACAAGAACCTCATAAAAATCGGGTCATACAGTCACTTGAGAATGCAAATCTTTCAACACTAAATGATATTGAAGCTATTGTCAAAGACAGCGATTTAAGTGCTGTTCAAAAAGTAGCTACAATAGAGAAACTTCTTCAGCAAAAGACACTGGCACTCAATGAGATTCTTACAGAGAAAAAAGTTTTCGACACTGTTGTTGAATGCAAGTATGATTTTATAGAGAGCAAGTCAGTATCGCTGCAAGGCAAGCTTTCGGGGATTTTAAAAGCGATTGAGTTTGATGAAAAAGCATCGAATAAAAATCTTATTGAAGCCATTAACTATTTCAAAAACAATCCCACTCTCACCAATAAAGTACCTAAAGCATTTTTAGATGAAGAAGAGCGTATCGCTGTATTTGATGGCGATAAATTTAAAGTCTCACTCTATAAAATATTACTCTTCTTTCATGTAAGCGATGCCATTAAAAATGGAACTCTTAATTTGAAATACTCTTACAGATACAAAAACTTTGATGACTATATGATTGATAAAGATGATTGGATTAAAAATAAAGATCTACTTCTAACGAAGCATGAAATGGAGTATTTAAAACCGTTTGATACCTTTATGAACACCGTCAAAGACAAAGTTGAAGCAAGCTACAAAGAAACAAATCATAATATTTTAAATGGTACAAACACCTATTTTACGGCATCAGACGACTCTTACATCCTCAAAACTCCTAAGCTGGAAAAGGATGAAGATGAAGAAAAAAATCCTCTCGCAAAATATTCCCAACGGAAGAGTACCTATCCGTGATTGATGTTCTCAATTCAATTGATAAGGAAACAGATTTTTTATCATCATTTCAACACTACTCTCAAAGTCGCATTAAAAGCAATCACAATCTATTACTTGCATCCATACTTGGATATGGATGCAACCTAAGCCTTTCACGGATGGGGAAAATATCAAAAGGCATCAACGAAAACCAGCTTGATAATACCAAAATATGGTACTTTTCAGAGGATAATACGACCGAAGCAAATGACAAAATTGTGGCATATATGGAGAAATTGGAGCTTGTAAAAATAGTAAGACATCACACCGATATCAATCATACTTCAAGTGATGGGCAAAAATACTCCATTGCTTCAAATATCGATTCTACTAATGCAGGACACTCAAACAAATACTTTGGTGCCGACAAAGGAGTTGTCACCTATACTTTTATTGACGAATCAAATCGCCTGTTTCATTCCACTGTTATCAATGTCAGTGAAAGAGAATCGGGGTATGTTATTGATGGACTGTTGCACAATGAGACAGTCAAGAGCGATTTACATTCCGGGGATAGCCACAGCTATACAGAGCTAATATTTGGTTTAACAAATATTCTTGGATTCAATTTTGGTCCAAGAATTAAAAATTTCAAAGATCAACAGCTTTACGGCTTTTTTACACCAAAACACTATCATAATTTAGGTTATAAATTGGCACCTAAAAGAAAAATCAATACTCAAATAATCAAAGAGAGTTGGGATGATATTTTACGGTTTGCCGTAACAATTAAAGAGAGAAAAACAACGGCTACACAGCTCTTAAAAAGGCTCACTTCCTATTCACGACAGCACAAACTATACACTGCGTTGAAAGAATTTGGAAAGATTATAAAATCCGATTTTTTGCTCAATTATATCGATGATGTAAAGCTTCGCCAACGGATAGAAAAGCAGCTCAATAAGATAGAAGCCTCTAATCGATTTTCAAAAGCGGTATTTTTTGGAAACAATCAAGAGTTTACGGTTGCAACTACCGAAGAGCAAAACGTTGCAAATAACTCAAAACGACTTATTCAAAATGCTATAATCCTTTGGAATTATCTTTATCTTACCAAAAAATTACAACATTCTAAAAATAGCACCGAGAAAGATGAAATCCTCACAGCACTTAAAAACAGTTCAATTATTCACTGGAGTCATATTAATTTTTATGGGATTTATGATTTTACCAACTATTCAAAGAGAGTTTACAATTTAATTGCGATTGATAAAGAAAAAGAGTTTATGCAGCCTTTAGGTCTCGGAAATTAATTTCGTGGCTTGTAGAGGAGATATGAGGGCTGGTTTTTAGCGAAAAGACCATTTTTAAGCTATTTCTAAGAACCATGGGACTTTTACCCTGTTTGTTGAGAAATAGCCTATAACTTGTCTCCGCCATCTGCTCTGTGAGCTTTTTGGTTTTCAAAAAGATCAAGTAAGAAACATAGATTCCAACTGGCGAATGAACGAGGAACATGATCAACTGCTCATGAAGTATTGCATCGAATGAAGATTCTCTCAGTGATCTAAGCTCGGGATTGAAGATTGATTTAAAAAACAATCCAACAAATTTCAAATAAAAATCAACTGATAACTTTGTATCCCACAAGCCGATATGAGTCGAGATAAATTCTGCAACGAATGTCGCAATGAGCCCCGCGATAAAAATGAGACTCATCGACTTGAACATCATTTGGTATTGGTTGTTTGTATTCTCAAACCAAACATACCAGCCTAGTTTTGTTTTATGTATGTTTTGATTTTCAGCCATAGACTACCCTTTAATATGCGCTGCGATTTTTTGAAGTGCAGCACTCACGTTTGCACGAAATGAATCATGCGGCTCAAGCGAATTAGCGATGATCTCTTTCGCCTCATCAAGTTTTTGCGTAGAGATTTTTTGTTGCGCATTCAACACCGCAAGCATTCGTTCTTCTACATGATCAAGTTTCTCAGTGAACGCATTCGCAATCTCTGCGCGAATTGCTTTTTGATTTTTCAAAAGCATTTCGTCGATCTGCAAGACACGATCGTTTTCGAGTTTGCAGGCGACCGCTTCTTGCAGAAATTCATACACTGACTTACCCGATGTCTCTATCCGAGCGATCGTGGCTTCATCGAGACGAGTCTCAACTTTTCGCATTTATAAGCTCCTTGTTTTTTGACAGGAAAAGCAAAAATTGCATTTTCTCTACATATATTCAAAATTTCACCCGTGTCGGGTAATTTTGCATATAGTGTCGGGTATTGAAAAAACGGGATTATTTGGCTAAGATACCCGACGGATATACAGGGCATTTTGTTTCAAAGACCGCACGGATTGGGCGTGAGGTCTATATCTATAAAGCGCTTCCCCCTCTAGGGGGAGAATTTCAGCCTAGGGGCTGAAATGAGGGGGCAGAAATTAGCACTGAAATAATCAGCAAGGAGATTATCCGAAGCGCAATTATCAGAGATAATTTCCATGGATAGCTACAAATTTGCAACACCTTTGCAACGTTAAAAACATAGAATTAATTAAATCATTATCAGTTAAAGGTTTGAACATGTCGATGAAAAAAGTAATGAGTTATCTACTTTGTATTGCAATTACATCATCAAGCGTCCTTGCAAATCAAGATGCAGATACATGTAAATCACTAAAAGGTGATTGGGTATGGAATGGAACGTTAAATCAATGGCAATGCGAAGATCTTTCAGACGCGGATAAAGATACATATGCGAAATATATAATTGAAAAAGGCACATCCGAAGGTAATATCACAGCTGTACATGCACAACCGCATAATAATGAAACAAGCGGTATATCGGCGAAAGATGTTTTGGTCGCTGCGGCAACCCCAGTTGTTATAGCCGGTGCGATTGTCGCAGCTGTAGTAGTATCGCCTATTTGGATCATCAAAAAAATTACAGGGAATGACTAATTTTAAATCACTTCGGCAAAAATGGTGCGACGTTAAGCTGTTGCTTCTGTGAGCGACTCATGCCGGAAGATCCTGTCTGAGTCAGGGAAGCATCTCGTGAAGATGACTGCGAAGATTCGCGTGCAACTTCACGACCATCGGTGTCGGTTTCGGAAAGCGAAACACGGAATGACGAAGCAACTCCATATAAAGCACCTGCACCGGCAATTGCGGTTCCCGCATTCTTTACAGAATTATCAACAAATGAAAAAGTGAGTGTGCCACATTGCACCGAATCTCTACCCATGTTTGGCACAAAACGACACGGTTGTTTTAATGATTCGTGTGCCTGCACCAACTGCATTCGAATTGACGGATCGGTGATATCATCCACCTGTGAGAACTCGGCCAAAGAGGCTTTGGCGATTTGACGTGCGCTGAACGCGTGGGTCCCCAATTTACCTTGAAGATTTAAACTGGCTTGTGCCATTCGAGCAGATTCATTGACGATGCAAGCGATATATTTTTTCAGATCGCCTTCGCGAGCTCCGGCGATCTGTGAGACACGCATCGCGTTAGCCGATGCATTATCGATGTATGCTTTTCTGTTCAGATCAATGATCCCTTCGTCGTTATCAATGACAGCCGTCAAACCAAAATCAGCAGCAACGGCAATCGATTGAACACATTGATTTGCTTTGAGCTTATAAATCGGCATTGGATCAAATACAATATCGGCTGCGTAACTTTTTGAATCGGCGTTGGTGTCAAAATTGCGGTTGCTTGTTTTTTTCTCACTCCCCTTTTTGACACTCATCGATTTGTCTTTTTTTATCGACTGATCTCTTGACGTATCATACGATATATCCAGTGCGAAAGCTGCGTTCGCCATAATAGCGAACGCAGCTCCTATTGCAATTCGTCTTTTCATTTTTTATCTCCATAACCAATTTGTTTGACATACTCTTTGAAGCGATCAGCAGCCTCTAATCCTCTGCCTCGCCACTGAATATTAATATCAGGCGAGATAGTTCGTACGAGGGAATAAACAAAATCCTCGCTGACCACTACACCGTTTACTGTAATTCTTCCTTCCGTCCCAAAAATAATGTTTGCACCACTACCCCCTCCGCGATCGAACGATTCGCTTCTTTTTTTCGACTCGACCAAAGCTGCTTCAAGTTCGCGAACTCGACCTTGAAGATCATTAATTCTCTGAGTGTCTTCTACTTCAACGGTCTTGGTCACAACTTTTGTTTCAACCTTTGAAGCAGTTGGTGTAGCAATTATTTTTTCTACAACCTTTGGCTTTGAAGTATTTTTGAGAAGAACAATTTGACCTTTCAATGCCTCAATTGTCGCATTGAGCTTTTGGATCTCATCTTTACCGGGACCGTCAAAACGAGCGGCCACAACTAAAATGACAAACAGAACAAGCAGAACATCGACAAATGGTGCAATATTAATAGGATTAGATCTGATCTTCGGAGCCATCAAGCACCTCTTCATTTTCGACTAATTTATCTTTGCAGATCAGCCCCACTTTCGTTTGAGCAGCATGACCGTGTACTACATCCCATTTCATCCGAACTACATCAATTTCGTTTTGTAGCGCGTTAAAAAAGAAAGTTCCGATGATCGCAACGACTAGCGAGGCGGCTGTTGAGATAAGTGGCAGCGATAGCGCAGCAATAAGCCCGGATTGATTCGCCGAACCGATCTGAGAAAGAGTGACCATCACCCCAAGCACTGTGCCAAGCAAACCAATATACACTGCGTTTGAACTAATTGAATAGATCAGCGTCATTTTTCGATTGAGCTCGATTTCCAGTTCAGTCTTATTGCCAAACTTCATGAGCTGACCGACGATGAATCTGAAATTCGAAAATCTGTCGATCGAAAGATAAATGATTGCACCGAGTGACGCCAGAAGAATCGTCATTACGCCGTACTCAATGAGAGCTTTGATTTCGTTAGGATTTGCCATTTATTTTGTCCTTTTGAATTGTATGTCCGAATCGTTCTTTCGAACGAAAAACTTTTTTCTACATGTATATTCAAAAATTCAAAGAATCCCTTCCCTTTTTAACATTTCCAAAAATTTCTCTTTGCGTTTCATACCATCAAATGCACGATTTGTATGTTGAATATCGCGACCCAATCCCCCAAGCATGATATCCCTAATGATGACCGTTGTTTCCACTGCCTCCGCCGGAATCTTTACATATACAAACGCTGTCAACATGTCATTCGCACCGAGCTTATCCATGTTATCTCCGCAATTGTCAAACATGAGACCAGACTGTGGTCGCAACGCGATTGTAGAAGTACTATTCTCTATAAAATGAAAACCATCGGACGCTGCATATGCCCTCAAAAATGCATTGCGGCGAATAACCTCTGCTTTGATTTGTACGTCAGTCATTTTTTTATCGATCAGGTCAACTCCGCTGAGGAATAGGTATGTATCAACATATGAATTGCGAATCCCTTCTTCCCTGCGTTCACGTTCATAACTTGTAAAAAAGAAATGTCCGTACTCTCTATTTTTGGATAACAAAATCTTGTTGATATAAGCAAGAGCTTTTGCCCTCGCCTCTTTTTCTTTGAGTGATTTTTGATATCCTTTTATTTTATTTTTCATGATACCGACGATCATTTGATCTACCTGTTCTAGCGGCATTGGCGCAGTCTGAAGTTGTTGTTGGAATAGTACATTGGCTACGCCTTTAGTACGATGCAGTTCTGTCACATAAACGTAGCTATACAAATCAAATACCATCCGCTGCCAATCCTTAGACACGGGCCATTTACCCGGTTGCAGCTGATCAAGTGGTATCTCTTGACATAAATCTTGATCCTTCATTGAGGAATGATTATATTGTGCATTTGGATTTTTTTGAGCAATAATCGAATCAATCAAATTATTGAGTTGAGTATCTGCCATCAAACCGGTAGAAAGGATTGCCGCTGCGATTGTTGTTGAGATAATCTTTTTCATGTGCGTCCTTTTTTTGTCAAATTGGCGGCATACGGCTGTAGGGAATTGTGCCTATCGGTGCATCATATTCGCTTGCTTTTTTAACAACGTGAGGATTACCATTTTTCATGTAAATAGCCGATCTACCTAAAAACTGTGGCAGAACACTGGCCTCAGCCGCTTCATCTATCATCAATACCACGTTTTCCGCACCATCTCTTCCTCTACAGCGCCCTGCAAATTGAGAAACAATCTGAGCCCTTGATCCAAGTGGAGCAAGGAGATAGTTTATATCTTGATCGGCTGTCGCAGATGAACCTATCTTTTTCGCAAGGCTAATAACAAACGATGTCCAGTTGACATTCATTGAACTTGTTCCGGCTTCAGTTCCAACGTTGACAGGAATTGATTGAAGCATCCCATACACAGACTCCAATCGCTGAATATTTGGTTTCAGAGTACCATTAAAAAACATTGCGGCAGTCAATGCAGACCCTCCGGCATTCGCTGCCAACGAAGTGTCAGACGAAACAAACGATGTCATGACAGTTCCACATCCTCCGGCATAAGCCGAAGAAGCAAGACCAAGACTGATTGCCAAAACAGCTATTCCGCGCATCATCGGACAATCTGCTTAAAGAAGTTTTTAACATTCTGTACCATACCCCGCTCATAATCACGGAATGTGTCTGGCGCATATTGTTTTAGTGTGGACAACAGACATTTATCGTCATCTGGAAATAGAATTGCCGGACGATTTATTTCATTAGGATATTGCTGTTTAAATTTGCGGTATGGCGAATCAAACTGTGCTACATCTTTGACATCTCCAGATGGGATCAATTTTGCTTTTTGAAATTCAGCGACTTTTTTGAGGTATTCGAAGCCGTCCGGAATAATTCTTCCATCATATTTAACATATGTAACATCCTCTCGCACGAGGGGATCCATAGTTGTGATCCCACCCATTTTTTGAACCAACGTCGCTTTTAAAAGGTATGGCTTCTGCGCATCGAGTACACCATAACATTCTCCGAGTGGATGATCTGTCCCAGATGTATTTGTGTGAGACTTATTGAACGCCACAACCGCATCTTCAATCTCTGCATCTGACATCTTTGCAAGAGATTCAAGACGGTCGATAATCTTCATCTCAACATTAAATTTCCGAGCCGCTTGAAAAATAGTAAGGAGCTCGGATGAGAAACTATCCATCTGCACGCCAACAATTGGAATATTGACCGATTCCTTTGCTACTGCCCCCATATTCTCTCTGGACTGATACTCAGCCGCGGATATGTCACCGTATCGAACCGGTAAACTAAGTTTGTCCTTTCCGCCCGCCCAAATTTTCCCTTTTGCAGCATCAATCGCATTTTTGCGCAATAACGTAGAATACGTGTTCAATGTAGCGCCTGAAGCGTTTAAATCTGCCTCAACAATCGGTATCACCATATAGTCAATTGAGTTTGATATCCGTGTGTAGAATATCTTTGCTTTTCCCGGCTGAACCATTCGACGATGGAATCCCTGTATTGCCTTGAAAATTCGATCTGTAAGTACATGTCGTTGTTCCTTGTCTGTATCCATCTCACGATCGAATGCATCTGCAATCCCCATCATAAAAGTCTTATTTTCATATGTTTGCATATATACGTTCTCTGGAACCCGCCAAACCGAGTTTTCAAGTTCATACCCATAAGTATTAAATGAGAGCGCGACTAGAGCGGCCATTACTATTGTTTTTTTCATGTGTATTGTCCTAAAAAGAATAAATAAGAAGATTGACAATGTGGCGAACCATATATTCAGGACTTGTTGTCATCGTCTCAATAAATGATTTGACTGAATCTATTGATAAACCATTCGTATTGATTAAATAACCAATCATTGCCATCATAATAATGCTTCTATACATTGCTTTCTCTCCTTATCTGTATTTTCTGAATCGCTCTATCGAGCGAAAAACTTTTTTCCTACATATATTCAAAATTTCATTCATCGCCGTCGTCGCAAAAGTCGTATCCGCTATCGCTACTCCAACACTCATTTGAAAAGTCATCATTGTCATAATCATGAAGACAATCATGTGGCCCACATCCGCCTGTCGGTGGTGTGTTCCCGGAACTGCTTGACCGGCCAAAAAATAGCCAGCTAAAAAACATTATTGAAAGGATTATTTCCCAGTTCATTTATTTACCCGAAGATTACGTCTGCTGATCCCATCGCTGCCTCCTTTAAGATTTGTATTGACTTTGAAAAAAAACTTTCTCTTGAGGATTCTCGCCTGATTCCCCTTCCCAAAACCTCTTTGTAGCTTTTGAGAAGAAGGATCTGCACCCTTTAAAGTCTTTCTCCCGAGTCATCCTGCGCCTTGACTGTGCTATGTCATCACCCTATTAGAGAAGTGTGTCAAGGGTTGAGACGCGAAGAGTCGAAAAGGGGAATACCGGAGCCATAGCGAGGATAAGAGCCCCGTCCCTTGATACGCGAGCGGGGTGTGGCATAGTGTTAAGGAGAGAGCAGGTTTGACACGGGTTAAGACTTTAAAGTTTCAGAGGGATCTATCTTCTCAAAAAATAGCGGAAAAGAGGTTTTGGGAAATGATTAAATGATTTTAAATGCGGACTCGTAGAGGATCGCCCCCTGCTCTGTTACGACCATAGGAGCGAACAGAGCCACGTGCCCGGAGGGGACGCTAGTAGGTATTTTTACTCTTATTAATGTTAAATAACTTATTTATCTTTTTTAACTCTTTCAAATTCGTCAACAAAAATCTTTTTAGCGTATGCCGTCACATCTTTGCAGCCGTTAGAGAAAGCAATCGGTGTCAGAGTGTCGATCATCTCTTGTGAGATATAGAACTGGCAGCGCTTGTCTTGCTTTTTGTATTCATCAACAACGGGGCGACCGAATGTACCGGGTCCAGTTTTTTCGGCCGTTTTTGCAACTTCCTCAAAATGATTAACCTGTGCAGCTTCATCTGACTTCTTAAAGCCCTTAAATTTACCCATGATTCATTTCCTCACTTATATGACTTAATTAACTCTATTAACTTATTAAAGTCATCGTTAATCTTACGATAATTAAAGCCATTTAATCCACCCTCTGCTTGCATTGCTGAGATCGTCTTGTGATCAATAAAGATATTCTGCAATGCCGTTGACGTGCGAAGAGGACTAATTGGTAATTTGTCAAATCCAAATTCTTGCAATGTCTCAAGCATGACTGCATAATCCTTATCATCTTCTTTGATCTTATTAGGCACTAGGATTATATTATCGTTTAGGGCAACAACACTATTGATCGCTTCAATAGTTACTTCGACATTTGCCTGTTCTACAATAAACGGAATAATGACAACTTTTGAACGTTTTAGAACTGTAGCCATATGAGGTGTAATCCCACCTCCAAAATCATAAATTACATCATCAAACTCATCGGTAATTTGTCCGGTTGCAATCAGTAGATGATCTTCATCCAAATGATTTTTAAGCACTGTATAGCTTTCATTCGCCACGACACCATAATCAAGTGTGTACGCGAGATTTAAAGCGATAGTAGTTTTACCCTGCCCGCCTTTGAAATTCATAATTGAGATTTCCATATCTGCCCCTAAGCATTAATAAGTTAGATATGTTATTATAGTTAAATAAGTTATTTAAGTCAATAAAATCAAATAACTTATTTTAGTTAAATCCTCATTTTGAATGAGGTAAAATAAACTGCAAGGAGTTCCCATGTTTGACATCTTCAATAAATGGTTTGGAATCGCTGGAGTTGATTGCGCCGACACAGTGAAGCGCGAAATATATTGTTCCAGTGCCACGGAGTCTTCAACGAGTATGTTTTCGAACGATCCGGTAGGATGCGGGATTGATCTCAACGGAAATGGAATTTGTGATTTTTTGGAAAGTGATTCGTTTTCCTCTTCGGATAGCTTCAGCACGTTTGATAGTGGTGGATGAAATACGAGGCAAATATTGTGAGAGCGAAGTGAGATAATGGATTGTGTGGTGCGTCAAGCAGGACTTGAGCCTGCAACAATGCCGTTATGAGCGGCGGGCTCTAACCATTGAACTAATGTTTATTTCGCATCAGCGATAGTAGCAACACTAATAAACATCGGGAGAATATTTGTTACTGCGTCAGGTTCTTGAATCCCCACAAATCCCCTATTCCGATAAAAATCATGCTTACCATCCTCGGCATCCAAATAAAGACCCGCAATACCTGTTTCAGCTGCAAGTCTATGAGTCAATTCAAGACTATGCTTTAAAAGCTTGCTTCCTAGCCCCTCTCCGGCGTAAGCAGCATCCACGCCAAGCATTACTAATCTCAAAACTGGTATCTGGGGTCGTTTCAGGAAACGGAATATATAGCACGTTAAGAGAATTTTACCACTCATAAATCATTTTCTACAGAATTCGGAAAAAATAGCACGCTAAGAAGATTTACAATAACTCTATCGAAGCATTTTGCAATAACTCTATCGAAGCATTTTGCAATAATATTGCTGCTTAGGATCCTCTCTGTTGCCAATCCAGAACTCCATCCCTTTTAGGTAAAGCACTATATTGTTAAAGGCTATCATCCCATCTATTTCAGCTACCATTTTATTTTTCAAATCTACAATGGTTCCGCTTGGGAGATCTATTTTAAACACGGTTTGTTTGAATATCAGCGAATCATCCTGTTCTTTTGTGATGTGTAGACATTCAATAAAACTTTCATTCCCTTGATTTTCCTTCATCCAATTCAAATAACGATCAAATAGTACGGCATTCATATGCAAAAGTACCTGTTCGTCAATATCCCATACTTTTACGATGCTGATTTTGATATTGATTAGATCATCACCGTACTCGTATATATTGATATCTGCACATGAATCGTTCATATGTGTATTATCTGTCATAATAATTATTCAATTGTTATTTTTAATTGTCTGCCAAGAGCAGATACAGCTTTCTCAAGCGTTATCAAGGTCACAGATGTGTTATCTAAATCCAGTAGCCGATTGATTACCATACGACTAGTTCCCATCCGTTTGGCCAACTCGGTTCTGGTCATGTTTTGTTCTTTAATTGCCATCTCTAGTTGTTCGGCAATGACCTGCTTGCAAGGGCTAGAAGAATCATGCATCTTTCTTGCCTCGTAAAAATCCGATTGATTCGACTTCTTTGGCAGTTCCGATATCAGATACCACTTCTTGTAGTTCATCGAATGACTCTTCAATCATAATGATCGCATCCGCAACGGCTGAGAGGCGTTCTTTGCTCCATTGTTTATGATCTTGTAAATCTTGTCTAAGTGCATGAATTTCTTTGGCTAAATCAGCATGCTCAAGAGCATAACGACGTATACGTGCAAAGGTACGCATGATCGAGATGGTCACTTCCGCTGCACGTTGGCTTTTGAGAACAGTCGCGAGCATATAGACACCTTGCTCACTGAAGGCTTTAGGGGCTTGTCGTCGCCCTCCCCAACTTGAGGTCACATTTTGTGATCTCAAGATTGCAAATTCTTCTTCACTTAATTGGAAGAAAAAATCATCTGGAAATCGATCACTGTTTCTTGAGACAGCCTGATTAATCTGACGGGTTTCAACCCCATAGAGTTCAGCTAGATCTGAATCGAGCATTACTTCGCTATTGCGGATGGCGTGTATTTTATCTTTGATGGGTGCAGAGGGTAAAACTTCCAAAAAATCTCCAAATAGTATAATAATACTATTGTATCTTTTTAGATACGATATGTAAATCTATTTTTACATTTTTATAGAAGGAATTGATATGCCGCGTCGATCGATCTTATCCGCTTCCGAAAAAGAGAGCCTAATCGCCATTCTTGCATCTGAAGAAGAATTGATCCGGCATTACACCCTGAGCGAAACTGATCTATCCATTATTCGTCAGCATAGAGGTGCGGCCAATCGGCTTGGCTTCGCTGTACAGCTTTGTTATCTTCGCTATCCCGGAATTCTATTAGGCCCTAAGGAGGCTCCAAACAATGCGGTTGTAGAGATCGTGTCCCAACAGCTGAAAGTATCTGCTGGTCTATGGGATCAATTTGGAATAAGGGAGCAGACAAGGCGTGAATACCTGCTGGAGCTGCAAAATATTTTTGGATATGAGCTCTTCACAATGAGCCATTATCAATCGGAAGTTCAAGCACTAGGCACTATTGCGCTTCAAACTGACAAAGGGATTGTGCTAGCAACAGAGTTAGTAGAACATTTACGCCGTAAGTTAATAATCCTACCCTCAATCAACGTGATCGAAAGAATGTGTGCGGAAGCACTTACTGTTGCAACCAGACACATTTATTCCACACTCTGCGATCCGTTGAGTAAACAGCAGTATCAACAATTAGACGCATTACTTTTACGAAAGCCCGAAGGAAAAATGACATGGCTTGGCTGGCTACGTCTTTCCCCTGCAAAACAAGACTCCAAATATATGCTTGAACATATTGAACGTCTAAAAATGCTTCAAGAGATCAAATTAGTTGCAGGGATAGAGCGAACCCTTCATCAAAACCGTTTATTGAAAATGGCACGAGAAGGTTCTCAGATGACTCCGGCAGACCTTTCGCGGCTTGAAACAAGCCGAAAATACGCTACTTTAGTGACTATTGTCATCGAGTTAACAGCAACTATAACCGATGAAATCATCGATCTTCATGACAAAATAATCGGTATTCTCTTTAACAATGCCAAAAATAAACATCAAAATCAGTTTCAATCTTCCAGTAAAGCAATAAACGATAAAGTTCGTCTCTACACAAAAATCGGGCAGGCACTCCTTGATGCGAAGCAAAGCGGGAAGGACCCTTATGCAGCAATTGAAAAATAATCTCGTGGGATGAGTTTGCAAGTAGCATCGATGAAGCCAACAAACTGGCGATGAATGAAGATTTTGATTTTTTGCCTCGTATCGGTGAAAATTATCCGACTCTGCGACGCTATGTTCCCCAATTTTTAAATATTCTTCAACTGCGTGCTGCACCCGCTGCCGTTGATCTTCTTAGTGGCATTGATATCATTCGAAAACTCTATGCCGACAATAGCCGCAAACTCCCTGCCGAAGTCCCCACTACATTTATCAAGCGTCGATGGGGGAAGCTCGTTTTTACAAAAGAAGGTGTTCATCGTATTTACTATGAAATATGTGTTCTGTCTGAACTTAAAAATGCTTTACGTTCAGGAGACATTTGGGTACAGGGATCTCGGCAATATAAAGATTTCGATGAGTATTTGATCCCCTCTGAAACGTTTGAACGTTCCATGAAGGAAGGGACTCTTGCTTTAAAATACGATACCAACTGTGAAATCTATCTTGAAGATCGACTCTCAACGCTTAATGCACGATTTTTAACTGTGAATGAGATGGCAAAAAACAACACACTGCCTGATGCAATCATCGGTCAATCGGGGTTGAAAATAACACCACTGGAAACTATTGTACCTGAGAATGCACAGACATTGATTAATCGTACATCGGCGATGCTGCCGCATATCAAAATAACCGAACTACTGCTGGAGGTAGAAGAGTGGACAGGATTCTCAAACCATTTTACCCATCTCAAAACTGCCGAAAAGGTCAAAGACAAGCTGATGCTATTGAGTGCCATCTTAGCAGATGCCATAAACCTTGGTTTGGTAAAAATGGCTGAATCATCACAGGGAAATACCTACGCAAAACTCTCATGGCTGCAAGCTTGGCATATTCGTGATGAAACCTATTCCAGAGCTTTGGCGGAACTGGTTAACTCACAGTTGAAACAGCCTTTTGCTGCTCATTGGGGCGATGGAACAACCTCTTCATCAGACGGACAACGATTTCGCGCCGGAAGCAAAGCACAAAGCACTGGACATATCAACCCAAAATATGGGAGCGAACCGGGGCGTCTTTTCTATACCCACATATCCGATCAATATTCACCTTTCAGTTCTAAACTCGTAAATGTCGGCATACGAGATTCAACCTACGTGCTTGACGGACTGTTATATCACGAATCTGATCTTCAAATCGAAGAACACTACACCGATACTGCGGGATTTACCGACCATGTATTTGCCATGATGCATCTACTTGGATTTCGATTTGCACCAAGAATCAGAGATTTGGCGGATACTAAAATTTATATCCCGTATGCTTCCATTGACTATGATTCTCTTAAGCTACTGATTGGCGGAACCATCGGAATTAAAAATATTCAAACACATTGGAATGAAATTCTCCGATTAAGTGCATCCATCAAACAAGGAACGGTTACAGCTTCACTGATGCTTCGCAAGCTTGCGAGCTATCCTAGACAAAACGGGTTAGCACTCGCCTTAAGAGAATTAGGACGAATCGAGCGATCTCTCTTTATTCTCGATTGGCTCCAAAGTGTTGAACTGCGCCGCCGAGTAAATGCCGGATTAAATAAGGGTGAAGCCCGAAATGCATTGGCTCGTGCCGTCTTTTTTAATCGTTTAGGTGAAATCCGTGATCGAAATTATGAGCAGCAACGGTTTCGTGCCAGCGGTTTGACATTAGTGACTGCCGCGATTGTTCTATGGAATACGGTTTATTTGGAAAGGGCAATTGCTTCTATGCGTACAAGAGATGACATCGTCGTAGATGATGAATTGTTAAAATATTTGTCGCCACTAGGCTGGGAACATATCAATTTAACAGGCGATTACGTCTGGAAAAAGAGTTCGAAGATCAAAGATGGCAAATTTAGGCCTTTAAGGGCGGTAAAATTCTCTTAACGTGCTATATATTCCGTTTCCTGAAGCGACCCCATCCTTTCCAAATGAATAGGACTCATCTTGATAACATTTTGAATAATGCAACAAATTTTTCTAACAATAGTGACGCATGGAAAATAATATTGCCTATGATTTTAATTGATAAGTTTATTTTGGATAAAACAGATATATCACTTTATAATTTTGGATTGCTTCGTTCTGATAGTGATGTTTTAGTAACATTATTTTTTAATAACAAAGTTCTTTCTCCAACCGAGTTATACGAGGCAATGTTGTTTTCTTCTGGAGGGATGACCAAGGTACTTAAAAGACTTGAAGAAAAAGGACTTATTTCCCGTATTCCTTCGTCAATAGACAAAAGAAGTTTGTTGGTACAGCTTGAAGAGAAAGGGGAAGTTTTAATCAAACAAGCTCTTTTGTCCATTGCAGAATATCAATCACAATTTCTAAGTATTCTAGAGGATACAGAAAAAGTAGTAATTGAAAATGCCTTTAAAAAATTAGCGTACGCATTATTAATAGATGATAACTAGCAATTCCTTACAATTTACAGAAACGTTATTATAGATAAAGATTCAAAGAACTGCAGAGTGCGAGCAGTATGATGTATCTAAATTCAAAAAATAAAATTATTATGTACTTTGGAGACTATCATCATGATTTTTTTCATAGCAATCGGCATAATCTGGATACATTTTTTTTAGGGGGCGAAAAATTAGAATCGGCACCACAAAAAGGGAAACCATATAAGCTATTAGGGTGCCGCCTATGAGTGCAGCTCCCAAACCACTAAATACAGGATCTAATACCAGTAGTGAACTTGCGAATACAATAGCAAGGACTGTGAGTAAAATAGGTTTGGCTCTTGTTTGAATCGAAACGGCTATCGCTTTATCTACACTAAAATGTTTTTCTTCAATTAGTTGTTTCGCAAAATCTATTATCAATAGAGAATTTCTAGAGTTTATTCCTATCAGACCGATAAATCCTATTAAAGAAGTACCAGTTATAAAAAATGTGGTAGGTGAAAATATATCAATAATAAAATGCATATAAATAACACCTGCGATAGAAATAAAACTAGCAAGAATAATCCCTGTTGCAAGTGAAAAACTATGGTAATAAATCACCATCAAGAGAAAAATCATGATGATCGAAACTAAAAGAGCAAAACCCAAATCTCTAAACGTTTCAAAAGTAAGTTTTTGTTCTCCGTCCCAGTGTAGAAAAAACTCTTCTCCAGTCTTTTTATTGGTTAGTTTTAGGTCCAAAAATTTTGTTTTTTCTATCGAATATTTATTCCCTAACTTTTCAATAATAGCTTTTCGTGCATCCAGTAATGGGTATATTTGACTTTCCATATCTGCTTCCGCAATGATGCTAATAAGAGGAGTTAAATTTTTAGATACTATTTTTTTCGTGTTTGTTGTATCTTTGATATCTACTAATTCACTCATGGGTACCATCATGCCTTGCGAATTCAATAGTTTTAATTCATTTAATTTGAATAGCAGTGTCTCGCTCCTGTTGTCTGAGAGTTTTTTTGTTTCATTGCTGAGTACTAGATGAATCGGAATTTGATTATTCGCGTACGGATCGTTTACATAAGCGATGTCCATTCCTTCAAAGGCAGCATAGAGCACATTTTTGACATGATCCATGCTCAGCCCTGCTCTGAAAATTTTTTCCTCATTTAAGATAACGTCATATTTTTTATATGTCTGGTCTCTTTCAATATCTATATCAACGAGCGTTTTTGTATTTTTAAATATTGCGTAGATTTCATCGGCCAAAGTATTCAAATTATTTTGATAATAGTTTGGGCTGGTGATTTCTGCGACTAGTGAAGCGAGCACTGGAGGACCTGCGGGGTCTTCGATAAACTTGATATTTGCTCCCTCGGCACTGCAGGCTTTTTGAACGATGGGTCTTAATCGGCTTACAATGACGAGAGAGTTTTCGTCTCTTTCTTCTTTTTTGGTTAGGTTAACTAAAATATTCGCAGTATTTTCATTTGATTTTAAAACTCGCCATTTAATAATAGCCGAAAAGTCTACAGGCAGACTTTCACCCAAAAAAGTTGACATATTTTCTATCTCTTTTTCACTTGTCAGAGTGTTAGTAATACATTCCGTAACTTGCTTTGTTTCCTCAATCGATTTTCCAGATGGCAGATCTACATATATGGTGAAATAGTCGGCCGTAGGTTTTGGCAATAGTTTAGCCTTGACCAACATCGTTGGAAACATCAGTAAAGATATTCCCAAAATCAATAAGGTGGCTATAATAACCCCTACCTGTCTGCGCTTGTCTTGCAGAATTTTCAAAACGGTATTTTCAATAATTTTAGGTTTATGATGATGCATGTCAGTCTCGCTTGGTCATAATTTTATTAACAAAATACGGAGTAAAGATATATGCAACTAGCAATGAAGCAAAAAGAGCTATTGGGGTGAAAATGGCAAGCGGTCTGATGTACTGGCCGATCGTTCCCCCCACTAAAAAAATACTCAAAAACGTGATCATGATTGCTACTGTAGCAAGATTGGTAGGATTGCCTACCTCATTAGTGGCGGCAATAGCGATTTCGGCTACACTTTTATCTTTTGAATCGTGATCGTGGAAATGTCGATGAATATTTTCAATAACGATAATCGCGGCATCGACTAATATCCCAAGGCTCAATAAAAGTGCAAAAAGAGAAATTTTATTGATTGATAACCCCAAGGCGTAACCACTCAATAAGGTAAGGGATATAATCATCGGAACGGTCAGCGTTACGATAAAGGCTTCTTTATATCCTAGTTGGAGAATTAAGAGAATACCTATAATGATGACAGAAATAATAATATGCAGCACTAGTTCATTGACGGAGTGATTGGCCGTATAGCCGTCGTCGCGAGTAATAATATAACCTATGCCCTCTTTTTCAAATTGTGGTTTCATCGTTTCGAGGAGGTCGTTTATTTGGTTGTTTATTTCAACAACATTGGCACCTTTCCTTTTTGAAACCGTTAAAGTAATTTGCTCTTGTTCATTCGCCATACCCATCTCTTTTGAACGTATCAACGCAGACTTGTAGTTTTGAATATCAATGTCTTTCTCAACTTTGGCGACATCCCTGATATAAACAGAATTGGCGATTTGAATGTTTTCAATATCTTTTACGTTTTCAATTTCTTTTTTGACACCAAACAATATGATTTTGTTATTGTCATAATGGCCTTTCATATCGGGTACTCTTAGGGTGACCCCCTCGACAGCTTTGATGAAATGTGCTAATGAGAGGTTATAGGCACTAAGCTTGTGCAGATCTACCAATACATTGAATTGCTCTTTGCGTTCACCAATAAAATCTGTCAAAGCAACATCTTTGATTCTATTAATCTGGTGCTGGACAGGAATGACTTTACGATGCAGTTCCACAATATCCATATTTTTATTTTTGGAATAGAAAGCTACCGATGCGACAGCGATATCGGAGTCTATGCTAAAGGTTTTGACGATGGGCTGTAAAATCCCTTTTGGTAGGGCATCGAGATTGCGCATTACGCTGTTATATAAGTCAAAATCGGCTTTTGAAGAATCGGTTCCCAGATAGAACTGTATATTAAAAATAGCCATATTGTCTTGAGCTATACCGTAGATATTTTCAACGTTTGGTATTTCTTGCAATCTTCTCTCAAGCGGTTTGATGACTAAATTTTGGATCTCATCTGCTTTGACTCCAGGGTAGGGAACCAGTACCGTCCCGCCTGCAACTACTATTTGCGGGTTGGCTTCTCTGGAAGATGATTGTAAAGAGACGTAACCCATCGCCAAAATAAAAACACTCAACATCAGGGTAAGAGGGTGTCTGATAAATTTTTTTGCCAAAACTCCGGCAATATTTTCATTCATTATTTTATTATCCATGTGTATTGACTTTCATAGTGGATATAAAGGTGTTGCAAACTTCATCTACACTATCGAATAAATCGATTTCTTTAGTTGCTATCCAAAAACTGATATATCCGTCACTGTATCCACTGAATGCATAGGCTTTTTTCATCGCTTCGTGGTCATTCAAATTGTGATCAAACTGTTTCAGTGTTTTGGCAAGAAACTCATAAACTTCCAAAAAAGGGTTGTCGAAATCGCTGTATAAGGTGCTAAAAAAAAGTGGATTGTTTTTAAGAGTATGTTGTAGAGCCGTTTCTTTCTGTATATAGTATGAAAATTTCAATTTCGTGAAGACTGCGATCTTGTCGTAATTTGTACTATCCGGAGGTATTAAGGTATCAAGTTCTTCCATAAAGCCACGTATATGGTAGCGTATATACTCCATATATAGACCTTCTTTATTACTAAAAATCGTATAAATAGTGCTTTGTGATACACCCGCATTTTTTGCCAAATCAGCTATTTTCATATTTTCAAATCCTACAGATTCAAAGAGTTTTGAAGCTTCTTCAAGGAGCAGGTCCTTTTTAATATCTTTCATTTTTTCGTTAATGGATTTGGTCATATCATCGCCTTTTAACTAAACTCAGTGCGCTAATTCTAACTACAAATGTTTAAAGAGTAATTAAATTACTAATAAAATATTTTATTACTATCATTCGGGCTTGTAGTTATCTAGAAAACTTTACAAAGTTTTGATCCTCGTTAAGACAAAATAGAATGGTGGAGAGGGGAAGTGATGGAAGTGGAAGAGTTAAGTTCGTTCGATTAATTTGGTTATATCTTTAATAAATAAATGCCCATCTATGTAGACAATAGAGCCCTCTTTTTTCAAGGTTTGCAAATTTTGGTTCACCACTTTACGCGCAGAACCAATCATTTGTGCCAAAACTTCATGCGGTAAATCGTGAATGAGACGAATGGAGATAAGTGTATTTTCTTTCTCTTTTGCGTCAAGGTCAGCGTATTTTAGTATTAGCTTAACCAGGCGAGTCATCGTATCATGCAGAGCCAGCTCCTCGGTTGCTGTATTCATTGTGCGAATGACTTTGGCAAGGTAGGGAAAAAAGTTTTTGTTGAATTCCGGGTGTTTATTTAACCAATCTAGCGCAGTTGATATCGAACCACAAAGCAATTGAAGATTATCTATTGCTTCAAATACCATATTTTCTTCATCGGTTTGAGCATTTTCAAGCAGTGATGTCATATTGAAAGCGTCACCCGCTTCAAGTAATGTGATAATGTACTCTCTCCCTGTTTTGGGATGGATACTAGATACTTTGACTCTTCCCGACAGAATGATAAAGACTGTGTTACGTACTTCTGACGATAAGATAATACTTTTTTTTGATACGGTAATCATATCGGTATGACTTAGCATATCTTCAAATAATTCATCATCTATATCGTTAAACAGAGGCGTATTTCGTAAGATTGCCACGGTACCGGCATAGTAAAGCGAATGTTTATCCATCTAATACTTCCATGCTAGTTTTTTAATCAAAGGAGAATTATACCAACAAGGCCAAAATTACTTTTTTTAGGATGATTATTGTTGAAATGTATGCCCGCTAGGTAACAGCGAAATTTTTTTTATTTTACTAAACTGCTATTGCGATTGATGTTAAAAAGAAGGAGAAAATCATGTTTGAACATATGCAAGAGACGATATCTAAGGATATTAAAGAACTTCACGTGGTCGGAAAAGCGGACGTACAATCAATTAAAGGGACAGTTGAAAAAGCTGTTGCTGAATCAATGCAAAAGCTTCAAGACGATAACAGGCATGTGCGTGAACTTGCTAAAGAAGCCGTTACAAGCGCTATTTTGACACTTAAAGAAATAGGCATAGAAACTAGAAACAATGTTGCGGCGGCAGTAGATGGAGCGATTGAAGGAATCAATCGGCCGAATCGTGAAATGATGCAGATTCTTGATAAGGAATTGCTCAAAACAAAATACCTTTTTCAGGAAAAAAAAGGAGAACTTGCCGAATCTTTACAAGAGGCACTCCACGGAGCCAAAGAAGCTGCTGATACTTTCACGCAAGAGACGAAAGATGCAATCGATACTTCTGTTAAAGAACTTAAGCTCAAAAGTGCCGAGTTGCTTGGTTTAATGGAAGAAACGCTTCGTCAAAGCATCCAGACGACCCTTTCTGAAGGTGAAAACGTCAAAGAGCGTATAGCTGAGATAACGCAAAAAGTACTTGAAAATGCTTTAGACTTAGAGCGGCTTAGTGCACAGAGAGTGAAAACGCTTTCCGAAGTGATTTTGTTAACGACAATCAAAACAGCAGAAGCAGCCGGTAAAAACATCACAGAAGCAACTCAGGGAGCAATACTAGGCACGCGTCAGGGTATTGTCACAAGTATTGAAACTATGAGATTGAAAATGACCGAGACCGAAGATAAAATCAAAAAATATGCAAAAGATGATTTAAGCCAGACTCTGGAAGACCTTGAAAAAATTGAAGAGATTTACATCGAGGCAATCAGCAATACGGCAAACAAGGTTGATGATCTGGCGCAAGAAGCACTTTTAATAAGTCTTGACGAAATGAAACGTAGTACTTCACAAATCAAAGCAAGCCTTGATGAATTAGCATCTTGCATGAGAGAAGAAGGGGTGGAAGCTACTGCAAATGCCAGAAACAAGGTTCTGGATACAATCGAGACCGTAAAAGAGGTCAAGGAAGAAGCATCTGAACTGGTGGACACAATGATCAAGATTGCAAAAGGTGCTTTTTCGGGAATGCTTGATGGAGCAAAAAAAGCCATGGAAGATAAAAAGGAGACAGAAAAATGATTAAGGTTATGAAAACTTTATTGGTTGCAACAGGTGTACTAGGCACACTTGGATCATCAGTATTGATGGCAAGCGAACGTGATGCTGAAGCAATTGATCGCAAAGCAAACGCAATCATCGTAGAAGCACAGAACAAAGCCGATAAGCTTGCAGATGACGCAAAAATGCGTGGGCAAGCTTTAGTGGAGCAGGCAAAGGCTGATGCCGTAGCATTGAAACGTGAGTCCAAGAAAAATCTTGCTGAAACAACAAGCGAAAGCAAGAAGTTAGGGATGGAAGCTCTTGAGAAAGCAAATCAACACAAGAATGCATTTGTTGAGGATACAAAACAAAAAGCCGAAAACTTTAAAAGTGATGTAGAGGACAAGTATCTTTACCATAAAGAAATCATTAACGACTCAATTGAGACGAATAAAGTAATGGTGAATGACGCTTTGATACACGGTGCGATTCGCTATGCTTTTCTGAATAGCCCGGAGATTCATTCAATGAATATAAAAGTTGATGTGAGTGATGGGGAAGTAGAACTTTTCGGAAAAGTTAATAATACAGTAGAAGCACAATCGGCAATACGAATCGCACTTTCAACCAAAGGTGTTCGAAGCGTGAAAGCATTGTTCATGATCCAACCATAACTTCATTTCTCGGATGAAAAAGCAACCAAAATAAGATAGGTTTTGCATAGCGATGTCTGCATGTAGCAGTTTTGCCGCTGTCGCTTTAACTGCATTTACGCATGGATATTATTGATCAAAATGGTGGCTTTCTTCAAAAATACCCTTTAATGTATGAAAACGAGTGGTATAAATTGTTCTCAACACAGATGCGCAAGATTTTTTTTCGAAACAAAATTTCAATATTTAACAAAGGAATCTCTTGATATTAATTCTCTTACGAGTATTGAGTGTAATGATCTTTTTTGTGGCATGTCAATCGGAAGCTTCTGGGCTGAGTATGAATGCCGCTCTCGAAATCCTCGATAATCAAAATCTCGAAATCAAAAGTGCTGATTACGATGTTAGGAGTGCACATACTGATATCGACATTGCCAAGGGATATAATTTTGGTTCACTAGATTTTACCCAGAATGCCATGCGTTCGAATGATGCGGGAAACGCATTCGGATTTAAACTCAGCGCGCGCGAAGCGGCATTTGGAGATTTTGGATTTAGAGATTTTTCTATGTCAAATCCAAATATTTTAACCATTCAACCAAAAGATCTTAATTACCCAGGTTATCAAAACTATTTCCAGAGTAAACTCAGTTACACACTTCCCCTCTATACTGGCGGAAAACTGAGCGGATACGGCGCAATTGCCGAAAAAATGGAGAGCATCAAACGCCTCGATGCCGACCAGATGAAAACCGAAAAACGGTACGAACTGCGCAAAAGCTATTACGACATGGCTCTGCTACAGCATTCGATCGAACATATGAACGTTATCCTCGGAAACATTGAAACGCTCGAGAAAACGACTCAGATGATGGTCCAGGAAGGGTACGCCAAAAAAGTCGATCTGCTCGAAGTACAATCCAAAAAAGTGAATGTTGAACGAGCGCTCACCGAGCTGGATGCCAATCAAAAACTGCTTTATCACTACATCAGCTTCCTTCTGAACCAGCTGGTCAGTGAAATCGAACTGCCGACCACGGATTACCCGATATCGGCACTCAGTGAGTCCGAAGTGTTCGAAGACAACATCGACCTCAAAAAAGCTTCTGCTGGGCTTGAGATCCGCGACCGCATGGTCGATGTCGCCTATGCGGCGTTCCTCCCGCAGATCGGGGCATTTGCCGAAGCCAGCAGTGCAGACAACACGTTCCTAGGCGATTTTACTGACCACAAAGCCTATGCAGTAGGCGCACGCCTCTCATGGAACATTTTTAACGGCGGTGTCGACGGAGCGGCACTCGAAAAAGCACGGATCGAAAAACTCAAGACCGCAACAAAGGTCGAACTTGCCAAAAAAGGGATCGCCTTGCAATACGACAAAATCCGTACCGAAATCGAAAGCCTGAACGCACAGGTAAAAAGCCTCGAAAAAGAACTCGAACTCGCCTACCAAATCTACAAAAATTACGAAGGGCGCTACCACGAGCATCTCGTCTCTATGAGTGATGTCATCATCAAGCAATCCCAGCAGATTGAAAAAGTCCTCAACCTTCAAATGGCTAAAAACCAACGCAACGAACGCATCTTCGCACTTGAAAAACTTAGTAACGGAGTCAAATAATGAAATATCTGATCACAACACTTGCCCTGGGAGCGACACTCAGCGCTGCGAGCCTCAGCCTCTCGGGAAGCGTCATAAGCGATAACCAGAAAATGATCACCAGCCGCAATATGGGATTTGTCACGAACGTCACCGTATCGGAAGGTTCACTCGTTCGCAAAGGTGATTTGCTCTATACCATCGATTCCAAAGAGATTGATTCGGCCAAAACACAAGTGGAGCTGGGGATTGCACAGGCCGAGCTCTCTCTACAAATGTATCAGAACCAGTATGCCAACATGGAACTGAATTTGGAACGTAACAAACGGCTTCTGGCACAAGACATGGTGAGTAAATTCGAAGTCGAAAATCTCGAACTCTCCAAAAAGAATCTTAAGAATATGATCGATATCGCCCAGCAGCAGGTTAACCAAGCTAAAGCACGTCTTAAAGAGGTAGAAAACCAATATAACTATCTGCGTATTACCGCACCTAACAACGGTGTAGTTATTCAAAAAAACATTAAAGTCGGAGAAATGGCAATGCCTGGAACACCTGCTATCGTATTGGCCGACATGAATGCACTCAAAGTCGAAGCCGAGATTGCCGAAGACAATCTTCAGCTCGTTCATGTTGGAAAACAAGTCAAAATTTCAATCCCATCCGTTGGTTATAACAGTATCGGCAAGATTAGTGCAATTGTTCCAAGTTCCAACTCGACGACCCATACATTTCGTATTAAAGCGTCATTTCCATCCAAACAAACCGTCTATCCCGGTATGTATGCCACTATCGGTATTGAATAGGATTGTTCATATATACAAAAGGGCTGTAATTTGAAATGTCTTAATATTCTCAAAAGTGGGGTACCACATGTTAGATAATTTACGCCAAATTGAGCGAGTCAAAAATATTGTTACTATTTTAATACGCAATGGATTTTACGATATCGTAAAATCATCGGGGCTGGATAAATATTCAGAAACTGTCAATCTCAAGGTTAATAGTATAGATCCGATAGATAATCGCAGTAAGCGCATCCGTATTACTGTCGAGGAACTAGGAAGTACATTTATAAAAATGGCTCAAATTCTTTCTACTCGACCCGATCTTATTCCAGTAGAACTTGCTGAGGAATTTTCTAAATTGCAAGATCAAGTAACACCATTGCCATTTGATCAGATAAAGGTTAGATTTTTTGAAGAGTTTGGCAAAGAAGTGGATGAGATATTTGATGGAGAATTAACGCTAATCGCTTCAGCGTCGTTGGGTCAAGTATACACAGGATGTTTATATACGGGAGAAAAAGTAGCTGTAAAAGTACTAAAACCAAATATAGAAGAAAGCATTCGCCTTGATCTAAACGTCTTGCGTTACTTTGCGAATGTTCTTCAGAATCGACTTCAATCCTATGGCATTCAATCACCAGAAAAAATTGTTGATGAATTTGAAAAAGCTATTTTAAAAGAATTGAATTATGAAATCGAAGCACTTAATCTAAATAGATTTTCTGGAAACTTTCAGGGTAATGAACATATTGCTGTTCCGAAATTGTACAAAGAGTACTCAAGCAAACATGTTTTAACAATGGAATTTATAGAAGGTGCCAAAGTAACGGATTTGGAAACACTTCGTTCCACTGGGAACGACCCTAAAGACGTAGCGAAAAAAGGATTTTATCTTTATTGTGAACAAATATTCAATCATTTATTTTTTCATGCCGATCCGCATCCAGGAAATATTTTTGTACTTTCAAATGGCAAAATAGTGTTTGTTGATTTTGGAATGATGGGGAATATTTCTAAAAACGATCGTAAAAATTTTATGGAAATGATTTACTATATTGTCAACAAGCAAGAAGAAAAAGCTGCACACTATATTCTGAAATTGTCTAGGATAGAGAATGACCATCTCGATGAAAAAGCTTTTACGAGAGATATGAGCGAAGTGATCCGCACCCATTTTTATGCTTCGCTTCAAGATTTAAAGCTAAAAACCTTTATAAACGAAACACTTGCTTTAATGCGTAAATATAGTGTCTATTTTCATGAAAACAACTATTTATTGGTTAAAGGTTTAATAACGATTGAAGGGATTGGCAAAACATTAGATCCAGATTTTAACGCGGCTGAAACGATTCGGCCTTTCATTACGCGTTATTATAAAGAGAATATGTCATTATCATTTTTACTGACTAAAGTTTCTGAACTGCCAAAAGAAATCGTGAACTTTCTGACAGATTTCCCGCAAGATATCAGAACAATAATGGATAGAATAAAAGAAGGCAAGATAACTATTGAACTTGAGCATAGCGGACTCGCCGCAATGGAAGAAAGTTTGGAAAAATCTGCTAATCGTTTATCAATCGCAATAATTATTGCCTCTATTTTAATTGGATCTGCATTATTACTGCTAGCGCATACGCCCCCACTTTTATTTGGCATTCCAATATTTGGATTAGCAGGATTCCTAGTTGCAATCATTATGAGTTTTATACTTATCTTTTCGATTTATCAGAAAGGCAGACTTTAAAGAATGTTTTTGCGTATTGACTATGTCATCACAGTTTTTATAGTAATTTTACCTTGATGATTAAGAACGCAGGCCAATTGAATTATTACGCTGATAAGAAATGGAATGACCACCAAATAGTAGACACTTTTTAATTCGTTAATTTCGTCGATAATAATCGGCATGGAATACGAGCAGGAGAAGTGAATACCACGATATACAGATGAGTTTAGACAAGAAGCAGTTAAACAGATTATCAACAACAATTATGAGGTTAAAGATGTTGGCAAGATAACAGCCAGCTTTGGTGTCACAACATTTTGTAAAAATGAGAATACAGATTCATTTTTAAAAAGAGTGGATGATGCACTTTATTCTGCTAAAATAAGTGGTAAGAATAAAGTAGTAACTATATAGTATACAGAGCTTAAAGTGATATTTTATCTTACGAAGAATCCGAGTTTTTTGACAGAAGCTGGAGAAAAGCGTCAGATTGTACATAATAGAGTGAACAATCTGTTGGCTATTTTCTTGACGTTGTTATTGAAGCTCTACTTCAAGTAATATTTTTTTCTCTAATTCTGTAATTTTTACATGGTAAATAAAATTGTTATCTACTTTTTGTTTGCCAAATAAAAGCATCCACATCATTCATCTTATCGATTATAAATTAACCCCTCGTTTCAATACCACATCTAAGTAAAAAAGAGCTCGGAATCATTCTGATTTCCAGCCGCCGCCTAGAGCTTTATATAGGGTAATTTGATTCGCAAGCTGCTGCACCTGTAAACCGACAAGATTCACCTGAGCATCCAATTCTCCTCGTTTGGCGTCTAAAACATTCAAATAATCGACATATCCCGCGTCATAACGCATTTGAGACAAGCTCAGCAGTTTGACGTATGCATCTTTCCCCTCCTCCTGTGCCGTGATTTTAGCGTTGGAAGATTCGATCTTTTTTAAAGAATCGTACACCTCTTTGAAAGCGTTTTTGACACTTTTGGCATATTGGATTTGCGCCGTTTCTTTTTTAGATTCGGTACTCTCGACCTGATTTTTAATCCGTCCGAAATCGAGTAAGGGGACATTTAAAGAAGGGCCTATCCCCCATACACCCGCAGAGTTTTGCATGAGGCGGTTTAGTTCCGAACTCTCCAAACCGATATTCCCGCTCAACGAGATTGATGGAAAATAGGCAGCTTTGGCAACACCGATATTGGCATTCGCCGCACGAAGCATCTCTTCTGCCGAGCGGATATCCGGGCGTCTTTGCAGAAGATCGGAGGGGATGCCGGCAGGAATCGAGAGAGGTTTCGGAAGTTCAGTAACCGTCGTGAATCCCATTTCGCCAATCTCTTTCGGGGTCCGCCCGACTAATAATGCCAATGCGTTTTCATTCAACGATTTTGACTCTTTGAGCCCTTCCAGCGAGAGCTTGGCATTGGCGTATAAGGTATGGGCCTGTTCCGCCGTCATCGGATCGATCTCTCCGAAACGGTGTTGACGCAGGCGATATTCATATCCCTCTTTAAATGCTTCGACACTTTGTTCTGTTATCTCAATTTGACGCTTGATCGCGACTAGATTGAAATAAGCTTCTGCGACACTGCTTACCAACGTAATACGAACCGTATCCCGTTCGGCCTGTGTTGCCGTAAACTCGGACAAGGCGGCATTTTCCTGATTTTTTAGTTTTCCCCAAAAATCGATTTCATATCCCAGTGTCGCCGACAGACCATAGGTATTGTAAATCATCCCTCCCATAGGAGAGAGCGATTCTTCGCTCGTTTTCTGGCGGGTGGCCGACGCGGAAGCATTCAAGGTCGGATAGCGTTGTGCTTCACTCAGACCCAACAGCGCTTTTGCCGTATTGACGTTGCTGATAGAGAGCTTCAAATCGTCGCTGTTACGGAGCGCTTCGTCGATCAGAGCATCGAGAAAGGGGTCTTGGTAGCGTTTCCACCACTCGGCCGTCACGATCCGTTCGGTTGCATTGGTGTCACCTTTCGCCGCTGGAAGTTCCGGCGTCTGGATCTGCAGATTCGGTGCCAGCGAACAACCGCCGATGCTCAAGGCTATTGCCAATAATAAAGATATATTACGCTTCATGTTGAGCCTCTTTGCGTTTAAACTTATTGGTCAGTTTTATAATCAAATAATAAAAAAGCGGAATAAAAAAGATCGCCACTACCGTCAACAGCGTCATACCGCTCACCACTGTCGTACCGATGATATGGCGGCTATTGGCACCTGCTCCCGTGCTGATCACGAGAGGGAGGGTACCGCCGATAAATGCCAACGAGGTCATGACGATCGGACGGAACCGGATCGTCGCACCCGCGATCGTCGCATCGTACAGGCTCATCCCCTCTTTGAGTTTTTGCTGTGCGAATTCGACAATCAAAATAGCGTTTTTAGCCGCCAATCCGACCAGTGTCACCAGTCCGACTTGGAAATAGATATCGTTTTCCAAGCCCCGCCAATAGACCCCCAGCGACGCCCCGAGCAGAGCAAAAGGGACGGTCATCAAAACGGCAAACGGAATACTCCAGCTCTCGTACAATGCCGCGAGGATCAGGAAGATAAAGACGATCGCGTACACAAAGGTATTGTTCCCTTCTGCAGCCAGTTTTTTCTCCTGATACGCCGTACCCGTCCACGCGATGGAGTACCCTTCCGGCAATATTTTGCTCGAAATCTCTTCGATAATACGCATCGCCTCTCCCGAGCTGTATCCCGGTGCCGGTTCGGCAGAGATCTGTCCCGCCGTAAACATATTAAAGCGCTGTATTACGCTCGGTCCGACGACACGTTCGGCATGCACCAGGGAGCTGATCGGGATAAGCGCACCGCTTGCGGAACGGACGAATACGTCGCTATAGTCCTCTACGTCGTCGCGGTAATTCGATTCGACTTGCAGATTGACGTGGTAGACGCGTCCGAACATATTGAAATCATTCGCGTATCCCGAACCGAACGTCGTCCCCAATGTGTCGTAAATATCGGAAATTTCAACGTTCATTGCCTTGGCTTTGTCTTTATCGATTGTGATATGATATTGCGGAACCTCCGTATTCATCGTCGTCCGTACTGCTCTGAGTTCGGGCCGTTTGTTCGCTTCCGCGACGATTTGACCGACGTAGTTGCTGAGATCTTGAATATCTCCCCCTTTTCGATCCTGAACGTACATATCAAAACCGCCGGTCGAACTCATACCTATAATGGCGGGAAGATTGACTGCAATGACCATCGCTTCTTTATTTTGCGAAAACTGCCCCATCAAAGAGCCGACCAGAGCCGTCGATTCCTGTTCCGGCGATTTTCGCAGCGACCAGTCCTTCAGCCCGGCGAAAGCGACCCCGGCATCGGATTTAAACGCGAACGTCGCGAAATCGATACCGCTCATCGCTCCGACATAATCGATATTCGGATTGGACGATGCGGCTTCGATCACCTCTTTTTGAGCATTGACCGTCCGCTCCAACGATGCCCCCGGCATCAGGTACGAAAGGATCAATACTACCCCTTTGTCTTCTCCCGGGACAAGCCCTGTCGGAAGCTTTTGGGTCATCCAAACCGCCGATGCGATCATTACCCCGAATATTAGAACGTTTAACGCCGCATATCGGATCATCTTTTTAACACTGGCACTGAACCACAGCGTCAAGCGCTCGAAGAATCGGTTGAAGAGACGAATAATGAAAATCGGCTCGGATTCGTGCTTTTTCAAAAAGACGGCGCACAACGCCGGGGTCAGCGTCAATGCCACCAAGCCCGAAATGGCGACGGAGATGACGATCGTCATCGCAAACTGCTGATACATGACCCCGCTGAACCCTCCGCTGAGCCCCGCGGGGATAAAGACGGCAGAGAGGACCAATACGATCGCGATAACCGGTCCGGCGATCTCTTTCATCGCGATGACCGTCGCTTCTTTAACCGTTATTTTTTCATCCGTCCTTAAAACCCTCTCGACATTTTCGATAACGACAATGGCGTCATCGACGACCAGCCCGATCGCCAGAATGAGGGCGAACAGAGTCAAAAGATTGATCGAGAATCCCGCCATGTACAAACCTGCAAACGTCCCGATGATCGATACGGGAATCGCTAATACCGGAATTATCGTCGCCCGCCAGTTCCCCAAAAAGAGGTAAATGATGATAACGACCATGATAAACGCTTCCAAGAGGGTGTGCTTAACCTCATTGATCGACGTTTGGACGAATTTAGTCGTATCGTACAAAGAGGTATATTGCACATCTTTCGGAAACTCTTTGGACGCTTCGGCGAGTACTTTATCCAGTTCCGCCGATACTTCCAGCGCATTTGCCCCCGGTGCCAGAAAGACTCCGGCCACCGCCATATCCTGTTTATTCAACATCCCTTTGAGCATATAGCGCTCGGCACCGAGTTCGACACGGGCAACATCTTTGAGATGAAGCGACGATCCGTCTTCGTTGGAACGAACCAGAATGTTACCGAACTCCTCGGCCGTTTTGAGTCTCCCCTCTGTAGTGACAGTATAATCAAACGCCTGATTGGAGGCAACCGGTTCTTCTCCGATATGTCCGGCGGACATCTGGACGTTTTGCCCTTCGATTACCCCTAAAACATCCTTCGGGGTTAAGTTATATGCAGCCATTTTATCGGGACGGAGCCAAATCCGAACGGCATACTCTTTACTTCCAAATAGGAAAGCGTCACCTACACCTTTGATTCGTTTGATGTCATCCATAACATTAATTAACGCATAGTTATTCAACCACAGCGCGTCATGAACTTCGCCTTTAGAGGTGAACCCCACGACCCGTAAAATATCAGGAGAACGTTCACGTACGCTTATCCCTTGACGCCTTACCTCTTCAGGTAGTTTAGTCAATGCCACCTGCACACGGTTGTTGATATCGACATTCGCCGCGGCCGGATCGGTTCCCGTCGCAAACGTCACACTGATACTGAGCGTTCCGCTCGGTGACGCGGTCGAACTCATGTAAATCATGTTTTTCGCACCGTTGATCGCATCTTCCAACGGTGACGCAACCGTTTTCGCCAACGTTTCGGCATCGGCACCGGGGTACGTCGCCTGAACCATGATTTGCGGTGGAACGACGGCAGGATACTCTTGGATTGGGAGTTTGTTAAGACCGATCAAGCCCGCCAAAATGATAATAACCGACAATACCGTTGAAAAGATAGGCCGGTCGATAAAATATTTGGAAAACATACTTATTTCCCTTCGGAATTGACAACTTTGTCAATCGCAACAGGCGCACCCGGCTGAATGCGGAAAAAATTATTGACGATGACGGTATCCCCCGCTTTCAAACCCTGCTCGATGATAAAACCATCGCCGCTCTTTTTGCCGAGTTTGATCGGACGTATTCCGACGACTCCTTTGTCCACAACCATAACGATTGTCCCCATTTTGTTTTGCAGTACCGCTTTTTGGGGAACGGTGATCGCCCCTTCTGCATGGACACCGACGATATTGATCCGACCGAACGCTCCGGGGATCAATGCATTATTCGGATTTTTCAGCCGCGCCCGTACTTTGATACTTCCGGTATTGGTATTGATCTGGGGAGCGACATAATCGACGATACCCGAATAGAGCGTACCGTTATAATTGAAAGAAACTTGGAGTTTTCCCCCTTTTGCGAGGTTTTGAAGCGAACCGCCCGCTTTGCGGACATCGACATCGGGGATCGAAAACTCCGCATAAATCGGATCGACCTGCGTGATGCTCACCAGAGGTGTCCCTGCTGTGACGACGTTTCCGACATCAATTTGTTTCATTTCGACGATTCCGCTGATCGGTGCTTTAACCGCCGTATAATTCAGATCGATTTTAGCCGACTGAAGCCGTGCTTTGGCAGATGAGACATCCGCTTTAGCCATTTCGTACGCCGAGAGGCTGGCATCGTATTCTTTCTTGCTGATCGCATTGTTTTTAAAAAGATTCTCGACCCGTTCCCAATCCCGCTGCGCGTTGGTAAAAGCCGCTTTTTTAACTTCCAGATCGGCGCTGCGTTCATTGACTAAAGCCGCATAGCTGTCCGGCTCGATCCGATAGAGCAAATCCCCTTTTTTGACAAAACTCCCTTCCGTATAGAGTTTTTGGATCAATACCCCGGTGATTCGCGAGGTAACCGTTGCATTTGCCAATGCGTTTAAACGTGCCGGATACGCAAACGTAACCGGAATCGGCTGAGCCGAACCGACTTTGTAAACATCCACCTTTGGAACCTGCTGCGATTGTTCGGCAGGCGTTTTTTGAGCTCCTTGTAATGACAACGGTATCACTCCGACAAGGATAGCCGCACTTACCGATAGTATCGGGTTCGTTATTCGTTTCATTCTTTCTCCTAATGAATTATGTCGAGTAATATCAATAAATCTTTCTAGAAAGATATCTTTATTCGCCTTATATTCGCCTTATATTCCCCTTTTTCTTTATATGAATTTCTTTTACTATTACAATACTAAGATTTCAAGGAAAGCATGAAAGGCTGTAAATCATATTTTTAAAATAGAAAATGTATTCCTAGCAGCTATTTTTCCTGCTTCAATTGTTTGATTCGCTTTGTGAAAGTCAAATGTCCCGCATATATCCATAGGAATATTAATTAATATATCGGGGGGGGTAGCCTCCCAAATGATAACTAATTAATGTACGCTGGATTGAATCCAGCGTCTTTTCCAAAACATTTAGTATTGGAAGCGGCACATTTTCTTCTTTTACGATTGACTTCTGTGTTTTTAGTACTACACCTCTAATAACTGATTGATTTTCTATTACATTATCGGGTAGATGAATATCAGATTTTAGAAGATCAGCATACAAATTTACGGCAATCGTGAGATCGGAATGATCTGATATTGTTGGTGCAACGGGGATAGGATTCAATACGCCGCCATCAATAAGCATCATTCCATCAATTTGTATCGGAGTTAAAAGAAATGGTATTGAGATTGATGCCCGTACTGCATCTATAAGGTCACCATGTTGAAACCATACTTCTTTGTTTCGATTTAGATCTGTAGCAACTGCGGTGTATTTGATCGGTAATTCTTCAATATTTATACGACCAATCATTTCTGATAATTTATCCATTAGTTTTATTCCAAGAAAAATTCCACGTCTATTATTCCAAGAAATATCAAGCCATTTTGTTAAATCTATGCTCTTTAGTTCAATAACCCATTCTTTGTATTCTTCTATTTTTCCACAGGCGTATAGTGCACCGATCAAAGCCCCCATTGATGATCCACTGATTGAAACTATCTGATATCCTAACCGTTCAATTTCCTCAATAACACCGATGTGTGCATAACCGCGTGCTCCCCCACTTCCTAAAACTAACGATACTGTTTTCATTTTATTAGTATTCTTTTACTATCGTGATGTATTTTAGTCCACTCCACAATTTTTAGACAGTATGTTGTATAAATTTTTTCACCACTCTCATCCGTTTCGGCTTGTATATAAATATTAAGATGATCGCTGTATTGATCCGGAATCATTAAAATCCAATCGTTTTGATCTAGCCAAATCTTGACACCATCGAGCATCGATGATTTTTTACCTTTAGCATCTTGGAGGAACATCCTCATCATTTTTCCTTTGAGCGCTTGAGAACACGGAATCTTAAAACTACTATAAAAAAACTTAGGTAGGAGATTAATGATATCGGAAAGCTTAACACTATGGGTGACCATCAACTGCAATATTTTTAATGTGGCATACATCGAATCTCTATGTGTCGCAAACTCGGTAAATGTGAAATTTCCTTCGCCAGATGCAACCAAATCATATGTTTTCATTTTCGATGCTTTGAAATTCGAGTACTGCCCGCGTTCAATCTCGAGGTGATCGAAATAGACAATATCTGCCGCCCATGTCGGCAGATATACCCTCTTTTTCTCTCCGGAAGCTATTGCATCCATATTGAGCAGACTTAACACTACATATAAAGAAGTCTGTTTGGTAAGCAATATTCCCTCATCGCTGATGATATCAAGACGCTGCCCGTGAGGGAAAAGAACAAAGCCGGCATCCAAATGAAGAGCACGTATTACAGCTCCCATATCCTCATATGAGCGCTTCGCCGTATTATTGATGTTTGCAAGACGATGTTCGTCTTCATACGCGTTAAACATGATGTGTTCGACATTCAAGTCGTTCAATATTGTCGGAAAGACTTCAGATGCCAATCCGTGCATTACATCCACTGCAATACGGCACTCTAGACATTTAAACCGATGCGACTGCAATATGGTTTCCATCCCTTTTTTGTACTCATAGTATTCTCGTGTATGATCGAGAGGGAAAATTTGACCTATTTGAGTGTAATCGACACGGCGGAATGTCTCTTTAAAAAACGCTTTTTCGATTTTTTTAGCTACATCATTATTAATTCGCAGTGCTTCATTGTTGTAAAACGTAATTACCGTACTTGTCGGATCATCAAGTTTTTGATTAAAATGGACTCCGGCAGTATAGTTTTCATGAAACGAAAGACTGCATCGCATGACAGCGGAAGGGATTGCATTGTAATCGACCACATCGACTCCTGAAGAGAGCAAGCCCCCTAAAAAAGCCCTTTTCAGCATTCGTGAACTTTTATCGTAATGGCGTGAAACAAGTACGGTTGAACCGATAGGAAGCTGTGCGCCAAAGGATTCAGCCAGTTTGGTGGCCATTTCGCAGGAGAGTTCTACGTTGGATTTTCCGATGACCATCCCATCTTCAAAAATAGAATTTTTATATTTGTTCCCTAAAATAATACTTCGGCTGACAATCGCGGCATCTTCGATCATTTTGTTCGGCCAGATAGTGACATCTTTTTCAATCGTGACCAATACTCCTATTTCACACCCCTCGGCCAAGATCAATCCTGATTTTGCGGTAACATTTTTTCCGATCTTATTATGATTACAAATGACACATCCATCTAAATGAGCATTTTTACCAATCTCTACATCTTCCCATATAACACTGTTTCGAATTTTACATCCGGAACCGATCGTGACATTATTTCCAATGACAACATTGTTCAATTTCGCACCGTGCTTAACCGCTACATCGTTCCCAATCACAACAATTCCGACAATCTCGACACTCTCATCGATATCGAAATCTCCTTCATGAATCAATACTCCATCGGGGTATTTAATCGCTTCACCACCCAGTTCAAATTTAATTTTTCCGCTTAGAATATCTTCGTACACATCGCGGTAACTTTCCGGATTTCCGACATCGCGCCAATACCCTTGGGCATGACCGGCCATCAAATCGATTCCCTTACGCATGAGCAACGGAAACAGATCTTTCGCAAAATCAAAATTTTTATTTTTAGGGATATAATCTAAGATTTCAGGCTCGATGACATAAATTCCGGTGTTGATCGTGTCGCTAAACACTTCACCCCAGCTCGGCTTTTCGAGAAATTTTTCTATTTCCCCCTCTTCATTCGCGATAACGACACCAAACTCCAATGGATTTTCAACCGATGTGAGTGTAATGGTCAGTTTTGACTTTTTCTCTTTATGATAATCAAAGATTTTCTGAAAATCAAAATCGGTTACCAAATCGCCGCTGATAATAATAAAGTTTTCGTCTCCGATGTATTCTTGAGCTTTTTTAACAGCACCGGCCGTTCCGTAATCGTCATCCGGAATAACATACGTAATGTTGATTCCCCATTTGCTTCCGTCTTGAAAATAGTCTTTTATAACCTCTGGCTTGAAATAAAGAAGAATAATAAATTCTTTTATACCCAAGTTTCGTAAACTTACAATCGTATGCTCCATCATCGGACGATTCATAATTGGTAACATAGGTTTAGGGATTGAGTTTGTAAGAGGCTGTATACGTGTACCGAATCCTCCTGCCATCACCACAGCTTTCATCACTTCACCTTTCGAATTACACAGAGTACATGTCTTATTAGTTATTTTTTTGATTTATTGTTTCATAAGTATAACTAAAATACATATAAAAAAGAACTTAATTCATTTAATGAATATCATTACTATCTTATATTATTGTTTAAAATTTTGACCTTATTCAGAAGGTCAGTTGCCTCTTGATAGCTCATCTTATCGATGTCTTCAAAAATATCAAGTTGAATTTGTATCAATTCGATTTTGCTTTCGATAAAACTTGTTTGCCCGATTCTTTTTTCAATCGATTCCAGAGAATCTAGGAATTGAAGATAATTGACCGATTTTATACTATGTATGACGGTAGTCATCGTGAAAACAGAAATCCAAAACCGAAACGGTTTTGGGGATGATTATAATCCATCAGACTTGCTCCATAACCGCTATAGGCTTTAATATACCAGAAATTATTTTTCGATTGACCGATAGGATAAGACCATTCTCCTTCTATTGATCCACGATTATCACCGTTGAAATGGAGGTTATTGCGCCACGTCAGATCAAACTGGTGCTTTCCGATAATATAGTTAAGATTTAAGTGTCCATACCCAAGGTAATCGGTGATATCTTTATTATTGTTTCCTTCATCCGGATACCAGATTCTGAGGGTTGTAATCAAATTGCCGTAATAAAAGATGGAATCGAGATAAATCTGATTCCATTCTCTCGATAAAGGTTCCCCTAAACCATTGGATTCATGCCAGAAAGCGACTTTAAATGCTTTTAGTCCGATATTTTGAAATATTTCGTTTTCCACTGGTATCACCATCCATATTTCAGGACGATAATTTGTTTCACGAAACGGTGCTGAATCAGAATAAAACTGCCACCACACTTCTTGTGTGTATCCAAAACCGATAATTTCGTTCAGTTTTAGCAAATCATATGTTAGATTTTTTTTCAAACTGATCTGAAATTCTGTTTCAATATTATTGTTAAACTCACTATATCCAGGATAAATAATAGAATCACGTTTTTCGTAATTTTGTGTCGTATAGGCTATGGGTATGAGAAAAGTTTTTTCATACGGAAGCATTCCGAAGTTACCAAAAAATTTAGACAGCATTGTTTCACGTTCATCGGCATCTTTTGGAATGTCGATATATTGGTTCACAAAACGATGAAGCGCTGCATCACTTTGCGGGTCAATCTGATACAACTGTGTTTGTTGCATCGGTTTATCGTTGGATACTACTGCTGTCGGAAATTGATAAGATGAGGCTGATTGTTTGTACCAATACTTGGCTTGTGAGATATTAACATCTACGCCTAAGCCTTCTTCGTACATTTTTCCAAGAGCATATTGAGCATATTGGTTCCCGTCATTTGCCGCCTTTGTCAGATGTGTAACCGCTGAGGGGTAATTTCCGTCATGGTAGAGTGTCAACCCTTCTTCATATTCTCCTGCAAAGAGACGGACAGTAACCATCGATATAATCAGTTTTTTCATCCGATTCCTTTCGTTATAATAGATTCACCGTAGGGAATATAGGGTTCTCCTGATTGTAATAGCAGTGCTTCGAATGAGAGGATATCAAGATTGTGGACATCATCGTAGATTGAACGGGCAATATCACAAAATACATCTACGATGTTAGGATCGAAGTGTGTACCGGACTCTTCTCTCAATATTGCCAGACTTTCATCAAGGCTTATTGCGAATTTATACGGACGTTTGGACGTGAGGGCGTCAAATACGTCTACGACGGCAAATATACGTGCACTGTATGGGATCTCTTCTCCGGCTAAATGATGGGGATAGCCTTTTCCGTCATAGCGTTCGTGATGACATCCGATTATGGTTTTGGCATCATCCAGCCAATCGATCGAATCAATCATTTTAAGGCCGAATACGACATGTTTTTGTATCGATGTGAATTCATCGGCATTTAGCTTAGAAGGTTTTAAAAGGAGCGTATCGGATATACCGATTTTTCCGATATCGTGTAAGAACGCCCCTTTGATCAGGGAAGGAATATGTTCCGAAGGAACATTTAACGCTTGTGCAAGCTTTATGGTGTAATACGTGACTCTATAGTTATGTTCGTATGTGTCGCTGTCACGAAGCGCAACGGCGTTTCCGAGTGTCTTGAGGGTTTCAAAGTTGCTCTGCACCAATTTCATTTTTTCTTTATTTATTTGGGCATATTGCTGATAGATAATAGGAAAGATTCCGATGACTACTAATAGCAGGATGAGAGATACGGCGATAATTATTTTTCTCATCGTATCGCGCATAACGGATATTGTATCGGAGGGGAGCATAACGATCATCTTAACAGTATAGTAGTTGTCTAAACTCGCTATTTTTTTGATATAGACAAGAGCGAAATGATTGTCTCCGTATGGAATCATGACATAATCCAGAGATTTGGATGGAGGGAGGAGTATTGTCTGAAAAACATATTGAGCGTGTTCGGGAACTGCTTTTTTTTCATATTCGATAATTACGGTTTGATTTTGGTCTCTCATCTCCAGTTTCAGGATATTGCTTGCAACAATTTGATTCCGTGAGTGTTCAAAATACCCTTTCAATTTTTCGTTTGCGTTTAAATTGCTGTAGGTTAACGCGCCGGCTAACTCTTTTTGTGACAATTCGATTTGATGCGAAATATATTTGCCGTTTTGTTGTTCGAGATAATAATATACAGCAGAGAATCCTATTATCAAAACCAGAACGAGAATAAAAAAAATCCGCGCAAAAAATTTGAGAATAGGGCGGTTTTCGACTGCACTATTGAAGATCATGGTAGGATGTAAACGGACTTTTTTCTATGGTAACAGGTAAAAAACCATTAAGCCCATTTTCGTTTGCAAGAGGGAGCGTATCCGAAGGGTGAATAATAATTTTTTGAATTTGAGTAAGAGGAATCATTTGAATAAGGTTATGATCAATAATGAGTTGAGCATATTGTTTTCGATCAGTTGCTTGAAATGCAACATGTACAGACTTGGGTCTAACACATTGTGTTGCAAAATATTATATATTTCTTCATATCCATTAACATAAACTATTGTTAGACGATCCATGAACATAACCTCACTTTAATTTATTTTTATAATTATAAGCATTTATTCTATAAAAAAGAACTTAATTCATAAAAAGAGTTAAATTTATATTTAAGTTAATATTATGCATAATATTTCAATTAAGATGAGAAGGAGTGGTAGCCATGTCGTTTAAACGGAAAGTGCAGGAAATAAAGCGCGAAATGTTGCTTGAAGAAGCAACAAATCTCTTCATTCGTGACGGATATGAAAATATGAAGATCGCTGATCTTGCAAAAAATACAGGTGTATCGGTCGGGGCAATATATGCTATGTTCGGTTCAAAAGAGGGGATATACCATAATTATATTCTCGGACAGATAGAGTATTACATCGGTATTATGGAAGAGCAGATCAATACCTGTTCCGATCCAAAAGAGATGTTGACAACTATTACAAAAATCAAATTTTCAGCTATCATTAAAAACAAAAATGCGATTAAAGAGAATTTTGCTGATCCGACGTTTTATTTAACCCTCTCAATAGACGAGGATGATCCTCTGATGTGCATGCACCGATACATCGAACAGACTATAATGGAACCGTTGTCAAAAATAGTTCAGACGGACAAAGATCCGTGGGAAATGTTTTTTTTGTTTGATGGTCTTTCGTTCGGAGTGATTAAACATTGCTTTATTACAGGTGGCGATCTTATGTCTCGTGTAGAGGAAACTGTTGAAAGTTTTTTACGTGCAATACGGACGAATTAAACCGATGAATAACGTCGCACTTGTTTTTTTGCTAGGGTTTGTATCACTTTTGTCCGCACAAACCCCCATACGGATCGGAACAGTTACGGACGGGGTAAATCCGGAATGGAAAGTACAACGTGATATGTTTGTCTCTGAACTCACCAAAGTGGCGGAAGGGGAGTTTACCCTACGATTTCCTGAAAACAAGCAACTCAGCGGAAATTTTTCGATCGATGCGACTAACAAACAAATTGATAGGTTGGAAAACGATCCGGATGTGGATATGGTATTGCTCATTGGAAGGATATCGAGTCAACTTGTACTCAAAAAAAATGTTTTAAATAAACCTACCTTTGCTCCCTTTATTTACAATGTAACATTGTCGGGTCTGACACGCAGTGGAAATTCAAGCCATATCACTAATCTAAATTATTTAACTGATGAATCTACCCTGGAGGATGAAATACAAACGTTTCAGCGTTTTGTCCCTTTTCATCGCCTTGTTATACTGGCGGACGAATCGCAATACCGTTTATTTTCAAAAACAACCGAACAAGCGATACAAAAAGCACAAAAGCAAGGAATTGATTTACAGTTTGTAACCGTTTCACAAACAGATGAGGCGGTAATCTCTAAAATACCTTCGAAAACGGAAGCCGTCATGATTGCACCGCTCCCTCGGCTGAGCATACAAGCTGCAAAAGACCTTTATGTTGGATTGATTGAGCGGAAGCTGCCGACGTATGCATTAAGTGATAGCAGCAGGGTAAAAGAGGGGGTTCTGCTCTCACGGATAGCGAGTTCTAATACGGTACGAAGAGCACGTAGTACGGCATTAAATATGTTGGCCGTAATGCGTGGCGGTAAAGCAGAAAAACAAGCGGTATTGTTTGAGGAGAAAGATTTTCCATATATCAATATGGCGACAGCACGCTCTATCGGTATCTATCCTAGGTACAATGTACTGGGGAATGCTATTGTCATCAATGAGACGGATGAAAAAGAGCCTAAGCTCACTTTTACCTCCATAGCGAAAGAGGCAATACACGCTAATCTCGGCCTTATTTCCGGTCAGCTCGGGGTTGAATCAAACCAAGAAAACGTTGCAGAAGTGCGCTCCGTCCTTTTTCCCCATATTACCGGAGAGTTAGGTTACACTCAGCTTAATAGCGACAACGTATATGTCGAAAGTGGATTCTATGCTGAAAAAAGTACCGCAGGGGCTCTAAAAGTACAACAAATTCTGTTTTCGGAAAAAGCACTCGCTAATCTGGAAATCCAAAAACAGCTTCATGTCGCCGTCGAGGAGCAGCAACGAGCTTTGGAGCTAGAAGTGATCAAGCAGTCATCGACCATGTTTTTAAATATGCTCGTAGCCCAAACTCAGTATCGAATTCAAACGGATAATCTCGCTTTGACCCGAAGTAATCTCGAACTGGCAAAAGGGAGAGTAGAAGCCGGAACAACCGATATGTCGGATGTCTATTATTGGGAGAGTGCGATCGCCGGTGCACGTCAAAGTGTTTTGCAGGCCAAAGCTGAAGTGGAAAAAGCCAAGGATGCTCTGAACCGAATTTTGAACCGAAAGATAGGCGATCGTTTTGTGATCGAAACCGTTTCGTTGGAAGATCCGGCAATCAGAAAAAATCTGAATAGTGTTTTAGAGATGCTTAGTGATGAGAATCGCTATAACGCCATTGAAAAATTTTTGGTTGATGAGGGGATATCGCATTCCGCTGAATTGCATCAGTTGGATGCACAATTATCGGCACAAAAACGGCAGTTGCTCTCGGAGGAAAGGTCTTATTACTCTCCGGACGTCGTGTTGGCAGGAGAAGTATCGCATGTATTTGACGAAACACGAAATATATCTGCGGGAATCTCTCTTGAAGATAAAACAGATTGGCAGGCGGGAATCAAGCTGACATTGCCGCTGTACGAGGGGGGAGGACGAAGTGCCAGAAATTCGCGTGCTCGACTAAATCTTCAGCAGACACAGGTTCGCTATACCGACACTAAACAATCAATTGAACAGCGTATACGGAGCGATTTGCATACGATCAGTGCTAGTTATCCTTCCATCGCACTGGCTGCTGAAGCGGCGGCTGCAGCCCGTAAAAGTTTTAATATTGTCAAAGAAAATTATGCGCAGGGTACACGTTCGGTTAGTGACCTGTTAACAGCACAAAACAATACTCTCGTCGCCGAGCAGTCAGCGACGAATACACGTTACCGTTTTTTAATCGATGCTCTTCAGCTGCAAAGAGATATCAATAATTTTGATTTGCTGCTGGAAGATTCACAGCAGACAAGTTTGCTGAACCGAATGAAAGCGTTTGCACTCGAGCCGGATAACGCTGAGACAAAACATTACAATCGAGAAGGAAAAGAATAATGAACCGTAAAATTTTAAAATGGGTCGGCTATACGCTCGCCGTTCTCTTTTTGATCGTTATCGGAAAATATGTGACTGATTATTTTTCAAAACCGGATATACCCGATCCGTTTGCTCTTGGTAACGGCAGAGTCGAAGCAACCGAGGTGGATGTTGCGAGCAAACTCCCGGGGCGTATCGTATATATCGGTGTCGAGGAAGGCGAATATGTCCGAAGCGGCGAAGTCGTAGCCCGCTTGGACACCGGCGAACTCGATGCACGCATGGCGCAAGCACACGCACAGATAGAGCAAGCGATTCAAAATAAAAAATATGCACTTGATTTGGTACGCCAGCATGAAAGCGAGTTGTCGTTTTCGCAAAAAAATCTGGTCCGTTCTAAAAATCTTTATATCAATAATAATATCTCTTTGGTGCAGTTACAGCAAAACGAGACGGCGGTCGAGTCGATGAGAGCGGCATTAAACGCCGCCAAAACTCAGGTTTACGCCGCAGATGCCGCTATCAACGCCGCTGAAGCACAAAGCCGTACCATTCAAAGCAATCTCAACGACTGCATCCTCCGTTCACCTATCAACGCCCAGGTACTCTATAAACTGATAGAGCAGGGTGAGGTGATCGGTTCCGGCGGAAAAGTGGCAACGCTTTTAGATTTGAACGATATCTATATGACGATTTTTGTCCCGACATCGTATGCCGGACGTATTAAAGTCGGAAGCGATGCGAGAATATTGCTAGATGCCCTTCCGAATTCGGCGATTGCCGCTAAAGTCTCTTTTGTCTCTCCGGATGCCCAGTTTACGCCAAAAGAGATCGAAACAAAAAGCGAACGCGAAAAGCTAATGTTCCGAATTAAAGTTAAAATCGATCAAAATCTGCTGCGTTCCGGAAAGCTTCATATTAACAGCGGAGTGCCTGGAATCGCCTATATACGCCTTGATCCGAATGCACCGTGGCCTAAAGCCGTAGCTTCGGCTACACTTCTTAATAAAGCACCATGAATACGGTCGCTTCGCTAAAAGAGATTACGCACCGTTACGGAGATACCGTAGCCGTCGATAATGCGTCGGTTAATATTCCTGCAGGGTGTATGGTCGGATTTATCGGGCCTGACGGTGTCGGTAAATCAACTCTTTTGGCATTGATATCGGGGGTCCGGATCATTCAGCAGGGATATATCGAGGTATTCGGCGGAAATATAGCGGAACGCGCATATCGGGAAAAGGTATGTCCTAGGATCGCTTATATGCCCCAAGGGCTCGGCAAGAATCTTTATATGTCTCTCTCCGTATATGAAAACGTCGATTTTTTCGGACGGCTCTTCGGACAGGCTGAAAAAGAACGTAGAGAAAGAATTATGGAATTGCTCGAAAGCACCGGGCTCGCTCCCTTTAAAGACCGTCCGGCCGGACAATTATCAGGGGGAATGAAGCAAAAACTGGGATTGTGCTGTGCCCTGATCCATGATCCCGATTTGTTGATCTTAGATGAGCCGACGACCGGAGTAGACCCGCTTTCACGGCGTCAATTTTGGGAGCTAATCGACCGACTCCGAAAGCGCGGAGATGGGATGAGCGTAATGGTTGCTACGGCATATATGGAGGAGGCGGAGCGTTTCGATTGGCTGATCGCGATGGACGATGGCAAAATTCTCTCGGAAGGATCTCCTAGAGACATTATGACCCAAACAGGTTCTGATGACCTTGATACCGCCTTTATCCGTCTGCTTCCTCCCGAAAAGCAGCGTGGGCACCATCGGTTGATCGTTCCGCCGCGTGCAGCCGATGCTGATGAACGCCCTGCAATCATTGCGCAAGAGCTGACAATGAAATTTGGCGACTTTACCGCCGTCGACCATGTCAGTTTTTCGATTCAAAAAGGAGAGATATTCGGATTTTTAGGTTCAAACGGCTGCGGAAAAACAACAACGATGAAGATGTTGACGGGATTGCTCTCTCCGAGCGAAGGGAAGGCATGGCTTTTTGGAGAAGAGACAAAAGCCAACGATATAGAAACACGCAAACGCGTGGGCTACATGACGCAGGCATTTTCTCTTTATTCCGAGCTTAGCGTTTACCAGAATTTACTTTTACACGCCCGGCTTTTTCATATTCCCGCCGAGCAGATCGAACGGAGAATTCAACAGATGCTGACACGTTTCGATCTGGAGGAATATAAAGAGGTGGATGCCGCCGATCTTCCTTTAGGGATTCGTCAGCGTCTATCCCTCGCCGTTGCCGTTATCCATAAACCCGAAATGCTGATTCTCGATGAGCCGACATCGGGTGTCGACCCCGTTTCACGAGACAGTTTTTGGGAACTGCTGATCGATTTGTCCAGAAACGACGGGGTGACTATTTTCGTTTCGACCCACTTTATGAACGAGGGGGAACGGTGTGACCGGATTTCTCTAATGCATCAGGGAAAAGTACTCGCCAGCGATACTCCGGAAGCTTTGACCCGTTTCCGTGGTAAAGAGACGCTCGAAGATGCCTTTATCGATTACCTCGAAGATGTGCAAGAGCTTAACCCGCCGTCTGAACACTCGGATGATGCTCCGCTAAGAGCTGTCAACGAATCTCATACGAACCGATTTTTCAGTCCGTTACGTCTTTTCGGATACGCCTACCGTGAATCGTTGGAACTTATCCGCGATCCGGTTCGCCTCGTATTTGCTCTGTTGGGAACCGGGATATTGATGCTGATTTTAGGTTTCGGCATCACGATGGACGTTGAGGACCTCCGTTTTGCCGTATTGGACCAAGACGGTACGCCCCAAAGCCGTCAATACACTCAAAATCTGGCAGGTTCGCGCTATTTCGTCGAGCATTCCCCGCTCCATTCGCTGCAAGAACTCGATCACAGGATGAAATCGGGAGAACTTTCGGTAGCTTTGGTCATACCGCCGGGATTTGGTGAAGATATGAAAAAAGGGCGCTATACGGAAATCGCCGCATGGGTGGATGGTGCCATGCCGTTTCGCGCGGAGACGATACGCGGATATATTCAGGGAATGCATTTGGAGTATATCCGTCAACTCGCACGCGATACGCTGGGATACGTGCCGGATATATCCCCGATAAATATCCAAATGCGCTATCGGTACAATCAAGATTTTAAAAGTATCTATGCCATGGTTCCCGCCGTATTGCCGATGCTTTTGATCTTTATTCCGTCGATTTTGATGGCTCTGAGCGTCGTACGCGAAAAAGAGTTGGGATCGATCACCAATTTTTACGCGACTCCGGTAACACGGTTGGAGTTTTTAGTCGGTAAACAGCTTCCGTACATTGTCATCAGTATGGTCGGATTTTTGATTTTGCTTGTTCTGGCGGTCAGTGTATTCGGCGTTTATCCGAAAGGAAGCCTGCTTACGCTGAGTCTGGGAGCGCTGTTATATGTGACAATCACGACGGGGATCGGATTTTTGATGTCTTCGTTTATGAAAACGCAGATCGCTGCACTCGCCGGGACGGCGATATTTACACTTTTGCCGACGGTTAATTTTTCGGGATTGAAAGATCCGGTTTCATCTCTGGAAGGGGTAGGGGCTTTCGTCGGATATATTTTTCCCGCGACGTACTTTATTAATATCAGCCGCGGAATCTTTAGCAAATCTCTTGCATTTGAAGATTTGTATCGGGATTTTATGGCTATGGCGATCATTTTAGTTGTCATTTCCCTTGTCAGTATGATGTTACTGAAAAAACAGGAATCATAATGAAACATCTGCTTAATATTTTCCGTTTGGGCGTCAAAGAACTGCGCAGCCTTTGGCATGATAAAGTGATGATGATTATGATCGCGTATGCGTTTAGTTTCGCAATTTATATCGGAGCGACGTCGGCATCGACAGAATTGCATAATGCTCCGATCGGATTTGTCGATGAAGACCGTTCTGCATTATCGCAACGACTCATCGATGCTTTCTATCCGCCCAGATTTGCCGAGCCGAATCTCTTGCCGCTCAGTCAAATCGATGCTAAGCTCGATGCTGGACTCTATACGTTTGTGATCGTGATTCCTAACGATTTTGAAAAAAAACTTCGTTTTGGGAAAAAACCGGAGATTCAGGTGAACATCGATGCGACGCGCATGACACAGGCAGGAATAGGGGCAGGGTACATTCAGCAAATCATCAATCAGGAGATCAGCCGTTATTTCGGTGGATCGAAAAACAAACATCCGCTACCTATCGGTATCGTTACCCGAATGAAATACAATCCGAACCTTACCAGCAGTTGGTTTGGCGGTGTGATGGAGATCATTAGCATGATATCGCTGCTTTCCATCGTCCTCACCGGAGCGGCATTAATACGCGAACGTGAACACGGCACGCTGGAACATCTGATGGTGATGCCTCTAAATGCAGCCGAAATCATCCTCGCTAAAGTCTGGTCCATGGGACTAGTCGTTCTTGTTTCTGCCGCTTTCTCTTTGATGTTTGTCGTGGAAGGGGTGCTGCAGGTCCCTATTGCAGGTTCCGAACTCCTTTTCTTGTTCGGTGCGATGCTTGTATTGCTCGCAACGACATCGATGGGGATATTTATGGGGACGATCGCACGGACGATGCCTCAACTGGGCTTGATTTTTATATTGACGATTTTGCCGCTGCAAATTCTCTCCGGCGGAATTACTCCGTTTGAAAGCATGCCGCATCTGCTCCAAAACATCATGCTGTTTACGCCGACCAGCCATTTTGTCAGCATGGCTCAGGCGATACTCTATCGCGGAGCTGGATTCGATGTCGTCTGGCGTGATATGCTGGCCATTGTTGCCATCGGGTTCAGTTTCTTTTTTATGGCATTACTCATGTTTCGACGGAGCTTGGCAACAGCATCATAATAAAGTACCTCAAGAAACACACAAGTTATTGTGTCTAATTTGTCAATGACATGATGGATGGATCGATTCACTCGGTACATAAAATTTAGACTAAAGGGGAGACCATGCGTAAAATTATGGCTAATAAGATAAGTAGAAAACAAACATTATTCGATGATTTAGTCCAATTACTTATGAACATAAACGGCTATACATACATTAATAGCACCGGATGTAACGTCTTGATTTCTTCATCACTGACATCTTCTAATATTTAAAAAGTAATAATTAAATGACAAAATCTAAAGAACAAAACATATATTATCATCATAACAATCTTAGGGAAGCTATAATTTTAGAAGTCTTAAAAATCCTAGAAACGAAAACTTTATCGTCTATTAATGTAAGAGGATTGAGTGATAGATTAGGCGTATCAAGCACGGCTATATATCGACATTTTTCTTCTAAAGAGCATCTTTTCAAAGCCGTGATCCTAAAGGGTTTTGAACAACTTGATGCAGAATTAAGGATTATTTTTCTTGATGATCAAAAAAATATTAAATATAAAATTTATGACATAGGTAAAACTTATATTGATTTCGCCATAGCTTCTCCCGCTCGTTATAGACTTATGCTTAGTAATCAATTGACAAAACTAAAAAAAGAAAGTTGCGACTTTCAAAATACATCTTTAGAAAACACATTTTTTATGATCGTATCTTTATTCGAAATGGCACAAAAAACAGGATTGTTTTTACCAAAAACTCCTCAAAAACAAGCAATCGTTTTTTTCGCAATGATACATGGACAGGCTAGCCTTTTTCTCGACGGACATTCTATGATTAGAGAAGAAAAAGAAAAAATATTCGAAATGACATTTGAAGTTATGATGCGCGGACTAAAAGAATAATTGAAACATAAAAAGTATCAAATATGGAAGATTAAAATATATTTAAAAAAAGATAAAGTTGGCAATTCTTATGAAACCAATAAAGCCGAAGAAGCTTTTCAAGTCAATATAGATAAAATAAGACGTTAAAAA